>CAZPLG010000010.1:8488-21276 GCA_964587415.1 uncultured Dehalococcoidales bacterium
TCGCCCTTTTGGGCGCGGTAAAAGCTCTCGACATCGGGGGTGGCACTGCCCAGAACGACGACGGCTCCGCTCAAATCCGCCAGCTTTAAAGCGGCGTCGCGGGCGTGGTAGCGCGGCGATTTATCCGACTGTTTATAGGTCCACTCCTGCTCCTCGTCGATAACGATCAGGCCGAGCTCGGGCTGGGGGGCGAAGATGGCGCTGCGCGAGCCGATGACCACGTCGAAATCCCCTTTATGTATGCGCTGCCACTCGTCGAACTGCTCGCCTAAGCTAAGCTTGGAGTGGAGCACGGCCACCCGCTGGGGAAAGCGGGCGGCAAAGCGCTCTATGGTCTGGGGGGTGAGGGCGATTTCGGGGACCAGAACGATGCCCTTCTTGCCCAGCTTTACCGTTTCCGCCAGGGCTTGAAGGTAGACCTCGGTCTTGCCGCTGCCGGTGACGCCGTGCAGCAGAAAAGTTTTAGTCTTGCCCTTGAGTAAGCCGGACTTGATCGCCTCGAAGGCGGTCTTTTGTGCCGATGTCAGGGTGAGGGGTGGGGAGGGAACGATATCCTTATAGGAAATCGGCTCCCGCCTTACCTCCACCGCCTCGAATTTAGCCAAGCCCTTGCTGACTAAAGCGTCGGCTGTCGCCTTACTACATTTTATATTATCCCTGACTTGCGCCCAGGGCACCGCCCCGCTCTGCCGCGAAAGGTATTCTAATAAGGAAGCTTGCTTGGGCGCTTTGCCTAAGTTAGTGGCTTCGGTCTCGGCTTCCGTTTTGTTAACCGCCAGGCTGAGGTAGGGCACTATCTTGGGCTTTACCCTGATTTTCTCCAGCTCGTAGCTCTTAGCCGCCAGACCCTTATTTACCAGCTGGTTAACGATGCCCGACGCCTTCCTCTTGCCCAGCGCTTTTTCGATTTGCCCCAGGCTTGCCTTCCCCTTTTCCCGGATTAGCGCCAGCGCCTGCCTAGCTTCAGCGTTGAGCGTCGAGATGTCGAAATCTTCGGGGGGTGGGGTGGGGCTGATTAAAGTGATTGTCCGCCGCTCGAAGCCCGGCGGCAGCATCAAAGCCACGGCGTCGAAGAGGGGCGATAAATAATACTGGCTAATCCAGCGCGTCAGCGACACCTGCTGGGGGGATAGCAGGGGACGGGGCTCGATAACCCCGATAATTTCCCGCGTCTCCTCCACCTCGGGGTGGGGGCTTAATCCCAGGACGATGCCCTGGAGCCGCTTATCGCCGAAGGGCACCCATACCGCCTGCCCGACATTAACCTCCAGGTGGGGGGGGATGGCGTAGCTAAATGTCCGGCGCTGGGCTATCGGCGAGTTGACGCTAACCTCAGCAAAGCTCATCCCGCACTCCGAGGCAGCCTTAGCCTATTCCTATTCCTGTTCCGGCTCTGGCTCTTGTTCCTGCTTCAGTCCCGGTTCCGGCTTCAGTTCCTTTTCCCGCTTTTCCTTGGTCCGCGACGCCTTACTGCTCAGGCCGCGCATGTAAAACAGGCGGGCCCGCCGCACCTTGCCGCGCCGCACCACCTCCACCTTCTCCACCAGCGGTGAGGCGAAGGGAAAGGTATGCTCCACGCCTACGCCGCGGGCGACGCGCCTGATGGTGAAGTTGCCGCCGTCGGCGCCGCGGCGCACCTTAATGATCAGGCCGTTAAAGACCTGGATGCGCTCCCGTCCCTTTTCTACAATCTTGGCGCTCACCTTGACCGAGTCGCCGGGCGCAAGGGCGGGAATATTGGGGTTCGGTTCGTTTTTGAGTAATGTCGTCATATCCATATTAAGTTTGCCTCAATCTTTCTACTAGACGCTTTTCCTCAGAGCTTAACTCGGCTCTGGCTAAAAGTTCGGGGCGTTGCTCCAGAGTGCGCCGTATCGCCTGCTCGCGGCGCCAGCTATCTATCTGGGCATGGTTCCCCGATAATAAGACCTCGGGCACGGGCCAGTCCCGGTATTGGGGCGGGCGGGTGTATTGGGGGTATTCCAAAAGCCCGCCGACATGGGAATCATCCAGCGGCGAAGCCTCGGAGCCTAAGACCCCGGGCACCAAACGGAATACGCTCTCTATGACCACCATCGCCGCCAGCTCGCCGCCGCTGAGCACGTAATCGCCGATGCTGATTTCGTCGGTAGCCAGGTGCTCCCTCACCCGCTCGTCAACGCCTTCATAATGGCCGCAGATAAGAATCAGTCGGCTGTGTTGGGTCAGCTCCTGGGCGACATTTTGCGTGAAGAGCCGCCCCTGCGGCGACAACAATATTATAGGAGTATCATTCTTCTTTTCTATCGCCTCCACCGCCTCAAAAATGGGTTCGGGCTTGAGCACCATGCCCGCCCCGCCCCCATAGGGGTAATCGTCGGCGGTGTGGTGCTTATCGTGGGTGTAGTCCCGAATGTTGTGCAAGCCGATACCGACCAGCTCCCGGTCGATGGCCCGCTTCATGATGCTGAGGTCGAAAATGTCCTCGAACATCTCGGGAAACAGCGTTAAAACGTCGATATGCACTTGTCTATCCCTTCCCCTTGATGGGGGTGGTGTGCTCGGGCACCCTTCCTTTTATAACGTCCACCGCGTGGGGCAGCACCGGCATTATCACCTCCAAACACTCCGCCACCGCCTTGGGGCTGCCCGGCAGGTTGACGATGAGGCATTCCTTCCTCATCCCCGCCGCCGCCCGGCTGAGCATGGCGTTGGGGGTGACGGCGAAAGACTTGACCCTCATCATCTCGGCCAGCCCCGGCACCTCCTTGTCCACTATAGACAGGGTGGCTTCGGGGGTAACGTCGCGCGGCGCCAGTCCGGTGCCGCCGGTGGTGATAATAATATCCATAGTGCCCTCGTCGGCCCACTGGGCGAGCTTTTGAGCAATAGTATCCTTCTCGTCGGGGATAACCTCGTAGTTGACGACCTTGCAGTCCATACTGGCAAAGCTATCCTTGATCAGCGGCCCGCTCTTATCGGGGCGCTTCCCCTGTGACGCCTTGTCGCTGATGGTAATAATACCTAGATTAAACATAAATACTGCCTCGCTTAAAGCAGACTATATTTTATCACATAAGGGGCTTAGAGCAAAGTTTAGAGCAAAAGAGACGAATTTATAAAAAATTAGTACGAGTGGGTATTGACAAAAGGGGGTAGGTGTGATATAGAATGGTAGAAAGTGGGAGATAGTGGTAAAACAGGGTAGAATTGGGGTTGGTGTATGTTCTTCGGGGAATTCGAATACAGGATCGACGAAAAGGGTAGGGTGCCTATACCGCCTAGATTCCGGGGGCTGCTTAAGGCAGGAGTAGTGCTGTCTCCGGGGGTGGAGGGGTGCATAACCGTCTACCCACTAAACGAGTGGAAGAAGCTGGCTGATACCCTTACTGCGGGTTCGCTTTCCCCCAGTAAATTGAGGACGTTAAAGCGGGCGGTTTTTGCTACCGCCTTCAGTGTCAAGCTGGACGGTCAGGGCAGGATAGCGCTACCCACTCCGCTTAAAAAACATGCCGAGATTGTAAGCGAGATAGTTATAATCGGAGCCAATAACTACCTTGAGTTCTGGAATAAAATACGCTGGGCAGAGGAGAAGGCTATGGGCCAGGAACAGGCCTGGCTGCTTTTCGAAGGCTTGGAGAAGCGCCAATGAATCTAACTATGTCGGCAGCTTCCACCCACATCCCGGTGTTGCTGGAAGAGACCATTGAGGCGTTGAACGTCCAGCCCGGAGGCCGCTATATCGACGGCACCATCGGGCCCGGCGGCCACGCCGCGGCTATTATGGAAAACAGCTCGCCCGGCGGGCAACTGCTGGGCATTGACGCCGACCCCAAAGCCATAAAGATGGCTAGAGCCAGGCTCGACGCCTACGGCGACTCGGTGCTCCTGGTCAACCAGAACTTCGCCAATATTAAGTCAATCTGCTTAAAGCACGGCTTCTTACCGGTGCACGGTATCCTCTTCGACCTGGGTCTTTCCTCGGTGCAGCTGGAGAAGAACAATCGCGGTTTCAGCTTCCGCCACGATTCCCTGCTCGACATGCGCTTAAGCCCCCGCCAGGAGGTTACCGCCGAAATTATTATCAACTCCTCCCTCGAAGACCAGCTAGCCAAGATTATAAGGGCCTATGGCGAGGAGCGCTATAGCCAGCAGATAGCCCGCCAAATCGTGCGCCAGCGTCCCATCACCACCAGCCTCCAACTTGCCCAGACCGTAGAGCAGGCGGTGGGGGGCAGGCGAGGCCGAATTCACCCCGCCACCCGCACCTTCCAGGCGCTGCGCATCGCCGTAAACCGAGAGCTGGAGAACCTCAAGTCGGCGCTGGAACAGACGGTCGACCTCCTCGGCTTTGGCGGCCGGCTGGTGGTCATCAGCTATCACTCCCTCGAAGACCGTATCGTCAAGCAGTTTATGCACCAGCAGGCAAGCGGAGATGATGCCTGCTTGCGCTTAATCAATAAAAAGGTTATTACTCCGTCTCAGGCGGAAGTCCACTATAATGCACGCAGCCGCAGCGCCAAGTTGAGAGCGGCGGAACGAATTTCTATGCCAAAGGAGAATAGCGGTGGGTAAACCAGCGATTGAGTACCAAAAGATGATGACCGAGATAGTGTACGTGAACCTGCCCGGCCCCAAGGAACCCAATCCCGGGATGACCGGCGGTGAACTGCTGCACGGTTTCCTGGCCGAGCTGCACGAAGACTCGAGTAACGAGGTACAGGCTCACCTGGGGGCTCTATGCAGCAAGTGGAACGTGCGCTTTAGAAAAGAGAGTGGGTCACCGACCTGATAAAAAATAATAATTGACCGAGATGTTCTATCTTCTACCGAAGAGTGAGGACAGGTCACTCCGGGAGGTTTGAAGATGTGAAAACTAAAAATATTGAATCGAGACCCGAATATCTCAATTAAGGAGGGGGCAGATGACAAAACGAGGGGTTATAACTTCCATTGATGTTGGCACCACCAAGGTATGCACCACTATCGCCGATGTGAACGAGGTGGGTAATATCCGGGTGGTGGGGGTGGGGGTTACGCCGTCGGTAGGGTTGCATAAAGGGCTGGTGGTCAACATCAACGAGGCCAAGGAATCAGTCCGGGAATCGGTGAAGAAGGCGGAGCAAGCCAGCGGTTACAAGGTGGAATCGGCCTATGTCGGCGTCACCGGCCGACATGTAACCTCGCTGAACAACCGGGCCGTGGTCGCCATTACCCGTAACGACCGCCTGGTGCGTTCCGAAGACCTGAGGCGGGTCTTGACCACCGCCCGCAGCGTCAAGGTTCCGGTCGATAGAAGGCTACTCCATGTCATTCCGCGTGGCTACGCCGTTGACGGCCAATCGGGGGTCAAGAACCCGATAGGAATGCATGGCTTCAGGCTGGATGTGGAAGCCCACATCATCACCGCCGCCGTGACCTCGGTGCAAAACCTGGTGAAGTGCATCCGCGGCATCGGACTCGATATCGACGACCTTATCCTGGAGCCTTTAGCCAGCAGCGAGGCGGTGCTATCTGCCGATGAGAAGCAGGTAGGCGTCGTCCTGGCCGATATCGGCGGCGGCACCACCGATATCGCTATCTTCCGGGAAGGCAGCATCTGGCACACCGCCATTCTACCCGTCGCCGGCTACCAGATAACCAGGGATATCGCCATCGGCCTGGGGCTGCCCTTCGACGTGGCCGAAGAAATGAAGAAGAAGTACGGCAGCGTCACCCCGGTCTACGAGACCAAGGGGGGTTCGGGCAGCGATACCCTGACCACCAACGGGCACGGTGTTTCCCACCAGGACCTCTGCGACATAATCCGCGCCCGGGTGGAAGAAGTGCTCAGGCTTATCGTGCTCGAGATGCCCAGTTCCGACTACGAGACGCTGGTTCCCGACGGCCTGGTGCTCACCGGCGGCAGTTCCAACCTGGCGGGTATCGAAGCGCTGGGGCGCAATACCCTGCAGCTGCCGGTAAGGGTCGGCATTCCCAGCAGTATATACGGTATCTCGGATGCCCTGCACGACCCGGCATACGCCACCAGCGTTGGCCTGTTGCTCTGGGGAGCCAAGCATCGGGAAATGCAAACTTGGGGTCGCGGAGGCTTTGGCTCGGGTGTGCGGCGCTTCGTTTCACGGCTCTTTAAGGCGTTCCGTTAGCTGAGATCAGCTAATTTAGTAAAAAAGGAGGGGGGAGAAATGGCAAAATCAACCTTCAGTCCTAACCCAGCTAAGATTAAGGTCTGCGGCTTGGGCGGTGGCGGCTGCAACGCTATCACCCGCATGGTTAGGGAGCAGATTCAGGGGGTAGAGTTTATCGGCATGAATACCGATGCCCAGGCCCTGTCTATTACCGAGGCCCCTGTCCGCGTCCAGCTCGGTGAAAAGCTCACCCGGGGCTTGGGCGTGGGCGGCGACCATGACCTGGGTCAGAAGGCAGCCGAGGAGAGCCGCGAGGAAATCGCTGAGCTTCTCGACGGCGCCGACATGGTGTTTATCACCTGCGGCATGGGCGGCGGCACCGGCACCGGCGCCGCTCCGGTAGTGGCTGAGGCCAGTAAGCAGACCGGGGCGCTGACCATCGCTGTGGTCACCAAGCCCTTTACCTTCGAAGGCAACCACCGCACCGAGGTGGCTGAGGACGGCATCGTCCGGCTCCTGGGCAAGGTCGATACCCTTATCATCATCCCTAACGACAAACTGCTCGACCTCTGCGACCAGCAAACGGTGGTGGATAACGCCTTCAAGCTGGCCGACGACGTGCTGCGCCACGGCGTCCAGGCTATCGCCGAGGTTATCACCGTACCCGGGCTGATAAACCTTGACTTCGCTGACGTTAAGGCGGTGATGAAAGACGCCGGCCCGGCCTGGATGTCCATGGGTGTGGGTTCGGGTAAGAGCCGGGCTGTCGATGCGGCTAACGAAGCCCTGGCCAGCCCGCTGCTGGATGTTTCCATTGAGGGCGCTAATGGCGTGCTCTTCAATGTCTCCGGCGGCACCGGTCTTACCCTGTTCGAGGTCAACGAAGCCGCCGACGTCATCAAGGCGGCGGTAGACCCCGAAGCCAACATCATCTTCGGCGTGGCACAAGACCCGAGCATGGGTGAGGAGATAAGGATGACCCTGATTGCCACCGGCTTTGCTTCCAAGCTGGGAATGGCCGGCGTCAGTCGGGAAGAGGAGTTCAATGAGTTGCTTAGGGGCTTAAGAGGCAAGGAAGAGGAACTGGATGTTCCCGCTTTCTTGCGCCGTCCCCTGTTTAGTCACCGGCGCCAACCGATTACGCCGTCAACTAAACTAATACATACTCCACCGGGCGCACCTTAAGGGTGAGCCCAGTGGCGATAACGGAAGATACCGGCTAAAAGGCTGTGGAGTGTTCTGACTCTGCAGCCTTTTTTCTTTGTCTTAAAAATCGGGGGTAAAGGGGGCTAAAAGTCCTTGACAAACACTATATGTTGTGGTAATGTATCTCCGCTACCCAATATGATGTAGTGATTGACGATGAACTGTCCCTATTGCGGTCATAGTGAAGACAAGGTTATAGACTCTCGCGAGGTTAACGAGGGCATACGCCGTCGGCGCCAATGCCTGGGCTGCGGCGAACGCTTTACCACCTACGAACGGTTACAGCCCGCCAGCCTCTTTGTCATTAAAAAAGACGAGCGGCGCGAGGAGTTCGACCGCGAAAAACTCCTGAGCGGTATTCGCAAGGCCTGTGAAAAGCGCCCGCTGCCCACGGGCATAGTGGAAAAGCTGGCCGACGATATCGAGGCTGAGCTTTACCAGCTGGGCAAGGCGGAGATACCAAGCACCGTCGTCGGCGACATCGTGATGGAAAGGCTGAAAAACCTGGACCACATCGCCTACATCCGTTTCGCCAGCGTCTACCGGGATTTTGCCGATATAACCGCCCTGAAACAGGAAGTAGATACCCTGCTCGACGCCGAAGCCGAGCCTTCTACCCCATCCAGCCAGTTGTCCCTCCTCCCCGATGAGGAGCTGGCCGGGGTGAACAAAAGCCGACGGAGGAAGCGGACATGAGCCCGGCTAAGAATAAAGCCGCCAGCCAGCCGCTGGTCGACCGCAACCAGATTGCGCGGGCTATCTTTAAGATTGCCGAGTCTATGGGCATGTCGGATAGAGGCCGAGTCGAACAGCTCACCGCCCAGGTTATCGAGCGCCTGGAGCAAACGCCGTCCCTGATGGCTAAGGAAATAGTGGCCCAGCCACTGCCGGGGATGGAAGAACTGGTTATCAAACCCCGCCGCACCCGCCGCCTGCTCAGCGACGGCGAAATTGAAGCTATGGTCAAGGAAATCTTACAGGCCGAAGAGCCAGCCAAACGAGAGGAGGTCCTGCCTCAGATGGAAACAACCACTATCGTTCAGCCTCAGGTCCAGCCCTCATCGGGCATAAACTTAAGCAAAAACGCTCTTCGTGTCCTGGAGAAACGCTATCTCAAGAAGGATAAACAGGGCAAGGTGGTCGAGGCACCGGAGGAAATGTTGCGCCGTGTGGCGGAGGCTATCGCTTCCGCCGAGCTTAACTATGACCCCAAGGCTGACGTCAGGGCCAGGGAAGACGAGTTCTACCAGCTCATGTTCAATCTGGAGTTCCTGCCTAACTCCCCCACCCTGATGAATGCCGGGCGGGAACTGGGGCAGCTCTCGGCCTGCTTTGTCATTCCCGTTAATGATTCCATGGAGTCTATCTTCGACGCCGTAAAGTACACCGCCCTCATCCATAAGAGCGGCGGCGGCACCGGCTTTTCCTTCAGCAACCTGAGGCCGGAGGGCGACTTCGTTAAGTCCACCTCGGGTGTCGCCAGCGGCCCCGTCTCCTTTATGGAGGTCTTCGACACCACTACCGACGTCACCAAGCAGGGGGGGACGAGGCGGGGGGCCAACATGGGCATCTTAAGCGTTGACCACCCCGATATCATGCGCTTCATCACCGCCAAGGATGACCCCAGAAAGCTGACCAACTTTAATATATCGGTGGCGGTGACCACCGAGTTTATGGAGGCGGTCAAGACGGGCGCCGAATACGACCTGCTGAGCCCCCGAACCAAAAAGGTGGTGGATAAGCTCAACGCCAGTGAGGTCTTCGAGAAAATCGTGGATATGGCCTGGCGCACCGGTGACCCCGGCATCGTTTTTATCGACCGCATAAACAGGGACAACCCCACCCCCCAGCTGGGTAAGATCGAGTCCACCAACCCCTGCGGCGAGCAGCCCCTCCTCCCCTACGAGTCCTGCAACCTGGGCTCCATCAACCTGGCGCGGATGCTCAAAGCCCAAAACGGGACGTTCGAGATCGATTACCCCCGCCTGGCCAGGACGGTCAAGTCCGCCGTCAGGTTCCTGGATAACGTTATCGAGGTCAATAAGTTCCCCCTCCCCCAGATAGAGGATATGACCAAGAAATCGCGGAAAATCGGGCTGGGGGTGATGGGCTTTGCCGATATGCTGCTCATGCTGGGCGTCCCCTATAACTCGGAGGAGGCGCTAAAAGTCGGCACCGAGGTTATGCGTTTCGTCCACGACGAGGCGGATAAAGCCTCGACGGGGCTGGCTGAAGAAAGGGGCGTCTTCCCCGCTTTCCCGGGCAGCATCTACGATGTGCCCGGCGGCGCCAAGATGAGGAACGCTTCCTGCACCACTATCGCCCCCACCGGCACCTTAAGCATAATCGCGGGCTGTTCCAGCGGCATCGAACCCCTCTTTGCCTTGAGCTACACCCGCAATATCCTGGACGGCGCCCAGATGGTCGAGGTGAACCCCTATTTCGAGCAGGTCGCCCGGAGCGAGGGCTTTTACTCCGACGAGCTGATGAAAAAGCTGGCGGAGGGGGCTAAACTCCACGATATGGAGGACATCCCCGATAAAATCAAGCAGGTATTCGTCACCGCCCACGCGATAACCCCCGAATGGCACGTCAAGATGCAAGCCGCTTTCCAGAAGTCCACCGACAACGCCGTTTCCAAGACGGTTAACTTCCCTCAGGAAGCGACTCGGGAAGACATCACCCAGGTCTATAAGATGGCTTATGAAGAGGGGCTGAAGGGGATAACCATCTACCGCGACCGCAGCCGCGATTCCCAGGTATTGACCACGGGCAAGGAAAAAGAGAAAGAAAAAGCCTTCAGGCTGACGCCCCGCCAGCGACCCACCGAAACCAGGGGGGCGATTACCAAAGTCAGCACTGGCTGCGGCTCTCTCTACATCACGGTGGCTTATGACGACAAGGGCATTTTCGAGGTCTTCGCCACTCTGGGCAAGTCGGGCGGTTGTGCCTCCGCCCAGCTCGAAGCCACCTGTCGCCTGATAACGCTGGCGCTCCGTTCCGGGGTGGATGTCGCCTCGGTGGTGAAGCAGCTGAAGGGTATCCGCTGCCCCAATATCGCCTGGGAGAACGGCAAGTCCATCCTCTCTTGCGCCGATGCCATCGCCGGCGTCCTGGAAAAGCACAGCGGCGCCGATGGTGGTCAGGGGGTTGAAACGGCCAAGAGCCCCGAAGTTGCTCTAAAGAGTGATAACGGCGGCAATGGTATCGATGCCGTCAAGAACCTGGCCGGGCAGTGCCCCGACTGCGGCAACCTGCTGGTATATCAGGAGGGGTGTTATATCTGTCCTTCCTGTGGCTATACGAAGTGCTAGGGGGAAGGAGGTGAGGGATGAAAATAAAATTAACTAACATGAAACCTAGAAGAGTTGGAAAGGGCATTACTGTGCGACGCGGACGATTAAACATGCCACTACTACAACTTTCCGAAAAAAGTGGAATTTCCGAGAGTAAGCTGCGCCGACTTGAGGAAGGATTTGAACCCGAAGTAGAGAGTAAAGATCTTGAGCGCATTGCAATGGCTCTAGGGATGCGTATGAGGGGAAAGCCCAGTGCTGAAGATTTGGTCAACTTCTTTCTTTGTGTTCCCGAAGATAAAGATAAACAGTTAACGTTTATTTGAAAACAGTTGATGGTGCTATGCTGGCTTACTGTAAAAACAATCCAAGAGGAATTAATTCAACACGTGATTATGGTGTTGAGTTTGTTGTACAGAAGGCCCAAAGATTGCTAAAACAAAGCAATTTTGAGGGTCCTCCATTCCTGCCAGAACGCCTAGCTCCATTTCAAAGAGTAAAGCAAATTGTTAAAGAGGATCTAGGCGATCTATCTGGTTTGCTAGTTCCCTTAGATGATGGCTTCGAGATCAAGATCAATGCAACTCATCCTCCAGAGAGACAAAATTTTTCTTGTGCTCATGAAATAGCTCACACTTTTTTCTTTGAAGAGGAAGGTAGGGTACTGATTCAAAGACTGGTTAGAGACAGAGGGGAAAAAGCGGCTAGGGATTGGGAAGAAAATTTATGTGATGTTGCAGCATCAGAACTGCTTATGCCTTCCCAAATATTCAATGGCTATGCCTCACGTTACCACTATGGTATCCATGCATTGATACCCCTTAGTCGAACTTTTCAGGCATCTATAAAACCTATTGTTCTTAAATTATGTGATGTGCATCCAAGTCACTGCTTTGTGATTCATTGGGCTAGAGCCCAAACAAACGAAATAGATGATTTGAACCTGCGCGCTACTTGGTTAACTGGGTCAAGGATGAAATTATTATCGAGAATTGGTAGGTTTCGCCCTAAGCCTAAACTTTTGGGGGAGTTTACTAGTGTGCAAAAAGCGTTCAGGTCTGATGCACCAACCTACTTGCGCCAATGGATCGGGGTGAGCAATTTCAGGGGTAATTGTCGGATTGAGTCGCAGGCTTTCAACTCAGGAGAAGACAGGTTCGTGATATCTTTAGTAATTCCAGAATCTGATAATTAGAAAGGTCAACTACGATTATACGAAGTATTAGGAGAAAGGAGGTGTAATGTGAGTAGATTAACACCACAGAAAAGAGAGGAAATTATTAGACGTCGTGAGTGTCGCTCGGACGGTGATGGCCAAGTTCACCGCATTAGTAACTTGGAGATACACCATAAAGACCGTAATCCAGAGAACAATGACCCTAAGAACCTAAGAGTTCTAACTGAGAAAGAACACGACGAGTTACACAAAAGAGCTGGGGATTAATTTCGTAAGTGTTAGATTAAAGCAAAAAAGAGTTTAAGAAGGGGCTGACGCCCCTTCAAACTTCCCCTCTTCTAAGAAAATCCTCCTCCCCAAATCGCCATTTCCCCCCGAAGCCTGTATAATGGGGCAGTATGCAAAACGACAGGCGGGAGCTAATCAAGGTGGCGCTGGGGGAAGCCGAGGCTGATTTAGCCATAATCAACGGCTCGGTGGTCAATGTTTATACCGGTGAGATTGAAAAAGCCTCCGTCCTTATCAAGGGCGAGCGGATAGCCTATGTGGGCAAGGACGCCGATAGGGCTATCGGCTCCAAAACTCAGGTCATCGACGCCGCGGGCAAGACATTGATCCCCGGCTTTATCGACGGGCACACCCATGTTGATGTTCTTTACTCTATAAACGAGCTGCTGCGTTTTGCCGTCCAGGGGGGCACCACCACCATCATCACCGAGAGTTGCACCATCGCCACCACGCTGGGCTACGAAGGGGTTATCCACTTCCTGAACTCGGTACGCCGCCAGCCCGTGAAGGTCTTTGTCACCGCCCCGCCCATGGTAACCATCAGCCCGGTAACCGAGGAGAATGCCATCGGCGTCAAAGAACTACACCACCTTTTTCGCTATAAAGAGATTATCGGGCTGGGCGAGGCTTACTGGGGGGATGTGGTGGGGGGAAACCAAAGGGTGCTCGACCTTATCGCTGAGACGATAAAGCTGGGCGGGAAGGTCGACGGGC
>CAZPLG010000011.1:0-21166 GCA_964587415.1 uncultured Dehalococcoidales bacterium
ACCGGGGGTTGGAGCCATAGAACCGGCAAAGCCGCCGCAGGCGGCGGAGCACGTCAGCCACGTGGGAGCCGAAGACGCCGCGGTAGCTATGGGCTTCGTCCACCACCACATACCTCAGGCGGCGCAGCAGCCGCGACCACTGCTGGTGGTTGGGCAGTATGCCCACGTGGAGCATATCGGGGTTGGTCAGGATGAGCCGCGCCCGCCTTCTTATGTCCCCCCGTTCCGCCTTGGGGGTGTCGCCGTCGAAGGTGGCGAAGTCCCCCGTAGATAGAATTCGGGGGTGGAATAGCTCCCATAAAGTGCGCAGCTGGTCCTGAGCCAGGGCTTTGGTCGGGAAGAGGTAAAGGGCGCAACTGCCCCGCTCGGTCAGGATTGCCTCCATAACGGGGACGTTATAGCAAAGGGTCTTGCCGCTGGCTGAGGAAGTAGCCACCATCACGTTCTTGCCCTGGCGGGCATGGTTTATGGCTTGAGCCTGATGACTATAGAAGGGTAATAATCCGTGCTTACTGAGACAGTCCTCAAGAGCGGCTTCCAGGGGACTGGCTAATTCGGCGCATTTCGCTTGGCGGCGCGGGATAGGCTCCTGATGAGCTATCTGGCCGCTATAAGCGGGTTGAGCGGTGAGATGATGCAGAAAGGCAGAGGTGTCCATTAAAACCCCGGTCAGAAAACAGGCAGAATCTCGATCTCGTAGTCCAGTATCTCTAGCTCAAAGCGACCGTTAACGATAAAATCCACCGCCTTGGAGAGGACTTCGTTGGTATATCTTTTGTTATTGCTGACGCAGCAAATGCCCAGGGTCGCCCGCTGCCAGAGGTCGTTATCGTCCACTTCCGCCACGGAGATGTTGAACTTGTTCCTGAGGCGGGTAATGATAGACTTCAATATCTGCCGCTTACCCTTAAGCGATAGATTCTCCGGGAAGCGGAGCTTAACCCGACAGGTACCAACATTCATGGTATACAGTTGGCAACCAGCTAACGCGAAGGCTTATCCGCCTTCTCTTTGCTTAGCGTAACACTCTTTGCAATAGACCGGGCGTCCCTCTCTGGGCTCAAAAGGCACGGTGGTTTCGACGCCGCACTCAGCACAGGTTACGGTGAACATCTGCCGCTGTTGATTGGAGTCACCAAAGCGCTCTTTCCGTTTTGCCGCCCGGCACTCCGGACAACGAGAGGGCTCGTTCTGCAAACCGTGAGACTGGTAAAACTCCTGCTCACCGGTGCTGAAAACGAACTCCTGCCCGCAGTCGCGACATACGAGGGTCTTTTCTTCCAGAGCCATTTACTGCCCCTCCTCATATTTTGTTAGTCCCTTGTCGTGGTTGCAGTCTCCTGGCTCTAAAACCCTTTGTCGGACCTATAGCTTGTAATACTATTTACCCCGAGGGTTCTCTGCTACGCAAAGTTCAAGCTGGGAAGCAACACTTAACCAAGGTTTCGACTACAGCCCTAACTATAACTACTATTTTTTGCAAAGTCAAGCAGGCTTAATCTATGCCCATTAAATTTACAGTCGTCACTGGTTGTGCTATAATCGGTTGATTATAAAGGATAGTTCATATCTACTAAAATAACCGGGAATAGAGGGGTTGTAATTTTGGAAAAAGAGAAGAAGACCGAAATCATAAGCAAATTCGGGCTCAGCGAAGGAGATACAGGCTCTACTGAAGTTCAGATAGCCTTGCTCACCGAAAGGATAAACCAGTTGACCGGGCATATGATGGAAAATCGGCATGACTATCACACGCAACGGGGGCTGCTTAAGCTGGTCGGACAGAGAAGAAGGTTACTCGCCTACTTGAGTCGAGAGGATGTCAGCCGGTATCGCAGCCTGATTGCCAGGCTCGGTCTACGTAAGTAAATTTGGGGAGAGGCTATTGATAACACCTAATTCTTTCGAGTGTGATGTCGGTGGTAGAAGGCTTATTATCGACACCGGAAAACTGGCCGGACAGGCAGCCGGGGCGGTAACCGCCCGCTACGGGGATACCGTAGTCCTGGTTACCGTCTGCACCAGCGAGGAGCCCCGGGAAGGGATAAATTTTCTGCCCCTGACCATCGATTATGAAGAGAGGCTCTACGCCGCCGGCAAGATTCCGGGCGGCTTTATCCGCCGGGAGGGACGTCCCAGCCAGGAGGCAACCCTGGCCAGCCGTCAGACCGACCGGCCGATACGCCCACTGCTGCCCAAGGAATGGCGCAACGACATTCAGATTATCATTACCGTCCTTTCCGCCGACCAGGAAAACGACCCCGATATACTGGCCGTTATCGGCGGCTCGGCGGCGCTATCGATTTCGGAGGTGCCCTTCGATGGTCCGGTAGGCGCGGTTCATATAGGCTACATAAACGACGAGCTTATCTTGAACCCGACCCTGGCCCAGCTTGAGGACAGCCAGCTCGACATGGTCGTCGTCAGCACCAAGGAAGCCATCGTGATGGTAGAGGCTGGCGCCAGGGAGGCGCCCGAGGACATCGTGCTCAAGGCGATAGAGCTCGGACACCAGACCAACCAGGGTATCATCAAGCTCCAGGAGCAGCTCCAGCAAGCCTGCGGTAAGCCCAAGCTGGAAGCTCCGCAAAGCGGGGTCAACCCCGAGGCGCTGGCGGCGATTGCACCCATAGTTGATGCTAAGCTGGTACCGGCCCTTAAGCAGCCGGAGAAGTCGCAGCGAGAAGACGCCCTCACCGCCTTGAAGAAAGAGCTGGTGGAGAGCTTTGGCGAGACATTTGCCGAAGAGGACATAGCTGGCGCTTTAGAGAGCCGAACCAGGAGTGAAATAAGGGGCCTTCTCCTTAAAAAGGGGGAGCGTATCGACGGGCGGGGTCTAGATGAAGTCAGGCCCATCAGCTGTGAAGTAGGGCTGCTGCCCCGCACCCACGGCTCGGCCCTGTTTACCCGGGGACAGACCCAGGTCTTGACCATCACCACGCTGGGCTCCGTCGGCAAGGAGCAGCCGCTCGACGGGCTGGGCATAGAGGAAAAGAAACGCTTCATCCATCACTATAACTTTCCGCCCTTCTCCGCCGGCGAGACCAAGCGCATCGGCTCACCGGGGAGGCGTGAAATCGGGCACGGCGCTCTGGCGGAGCGAGCCATCGAGCCGATACTGCCCAAAGCTGAGGACTTCCCTTACACCATCCGATTAGTCTCCGAGGTCTTGAGCTCCAGCGGCAGCACCTCCATGGCCAGCGTCTGCGCCTCAAGCCTGTCGCTGATGGATGCGGGCATACCGACCAGCGCCGCCGTCGCCGGCATCGCCATGGGGCTGGTCAGCGGTGAGGACGGTAAATACGTCGTTCTGACCGACATCCAGGGCATAGAGGATAACTACGGCGACATGGACTTTAAAATAGCCGGCACAGCCAAGGGCATTACCGCCATGCAGATGGACACCAAGCTCAAGGGCATAAGCCTGGAAGTTTTGAGTAAGACCTTGCCTCAAGCCCGCCAGGCCCGGCTGTCAATCCTGGAAGCGATGCAAAAGACCATCAGCGCCAGCCGGCCTGAGCTTAGCAAATACGCGCCCCGAATGTACAAGATAAGCATCGACCCGGAGAAAATCGGCGCCGTTATCGGCACCGGCGGCAGAACGATAAGGGCGATTATCGAGGAAACCAAGACGACCATCGATGTCGATAACGACGGCACGGTGATTATCGGCTCAGCCAATGAGGAATCCGCCCGCAAGGCTATAGATATTATTGAAAGCCTGACCAAAGAGGTAGAGGTCGGCACCACCTACACGGGAAAGGTGACGCGGATACTGAACTTCGGCGCTATGGTGGAGATTCTTCCCGGCAAAGAGGGGCTGGTTCACATCAGCGAGCTGGAGAACTACCGCGTGGACAAGGTCGAGGACGTGGTTAAAATAGGCGACGAGGTGACGGTTAAGGTAATCAACATCGACGATATGGGACGGGTAAACCTGTCGCGACGGGCGGTCTTCGAAAAGGAGTCCGATGCACCCGGAGCCAGCCCGCAAGGCGGGCCGTCTAAAGACTACCCCTTCAAATCACAGCGCGATTCCCGCCCTCCCCGAAATCAAGGCGGCTTCCACAACCGGGGGCCCGACAGAGGACGCCGGCGATGAAGCCGATAAGGGTAGCCGTTCACGGCGCGCTGGGGAAGATGGGGCAGACCTTGATTAACGCCCTCTGCCGTGAAACCGAGATGCAAATCGTAGGCGCTACCGACACCAAGGCGACTGAAGACCACCTGCCCCTGCCCGACGGCTCGGGCAGAGTTCCCCTTTCCCCTGAGCTTGAGCCCATCCTCACCAGCTGCCAGCCGGAGGTAGTGGTAGATTTCAGCACCGCCAACGCCGTTATGCCCCTGGTTCACCGGGCAACCGAGCACGGCGTTAACCTGGTAATCGGCACCACCGGACTGGCCGCCGAAGATATCAAAGAAATCGACCGCCTGGCGAAAGCCAGGGGGGTGGGAATAGTAATAGCGCCTAATTTCGCCCTGGGCGCGGTGCTGATGATGCACCTGGCCAGGATAGCCGGCAAATATCTTGACCACGCCGAAATCATAGAGTTGCATCATGAGCGCAAGCTGGATGCGCCTTCGGGCACCGCCCTGGCCACGGCCAAAGCCATGGCTCAAGCCCGGGGCAAGCCGTTCTCGACCCCGCCACCGGGGGAGAAATCGGATAGTCGGGGGAAGCAGGTTGAAGGTGTCAGTATTCACAGCGTGCGTTTGCCGGGCTTACTGGCTCACCAGGAGGTAATCCTGGGAGGGGCGGGGCAAACGCTGAGCATCCGCCATGATACGAGTGGCCGCGAGTGCTATATGCCCGGCGTTATGCTCGCCGTTAAGGAAGTGGTCAAGAAAAAGGGTCTAATCCTCGGGCTGGATGCCCTGCTCGGTCTGGAGAAGGCATGAAGAAGGGATTTAGAGTAGCTATAGTCGGCGCCACCGGAATGGTGGGGCAGGAGTTCATCAAGGTCCTGGAGCAGCGCAGCTTCCCCATGGACTCCATTGAACTGCTGGCCTCGGACCGCTCCGCGGGCAAGAAGATGTTCGTCAATCATCACGAGCTGGTGGTTAAAGAGACAACCCCTGAGTCGTTCAAGAAAATAGATATCGCCCTCTTCTCGGCGGGGTCGGAGACCAGTCGTTACTTCTCACCCATAGCCGCCCAATCAGGAGCCGTAGTCATTGACAACAGCTCGGCATTCCGGATGGACCCCAAGGTGCCGCTGGTGGTACCTGAGATTAACGCCGAAGATATTAAGCGGCATAAGGGGATTATCGCCAATCCCAACTGCTCCACCATCCAGATGGTAGTGGCGCTAAGCCCCCTGCACAAGGTCAATGCCATCAAGCGCCTGGTGGCGGCTACCTACCAGGCGGTATCAGGCACCGGCTCGGCGGCGGTAGAGGAGCTGACCGAGCAGTCCAAGCAGGTACTGGACGGGCAAACCACCGTCCCCCATGTCTATCCCCACCAGATAGCCTTTAACATACTGCCCGAGATAGATGTCTTCCTGGATAACGACTATACCAAGGAAGAGTGGAAGATGGTGGAGGAGACTAAGAAGATAATGCATGCCCCCGATATCGCCATCTCGGCGGTCTGCGTCCGCGTACCGGTATTTATCGGGCACAGCGAAGCCCTACATATAGAATTCTCCCAGCCGATGGCTCCCGATGAAGCCAGGCGCATTCTGGCTCAGGCACCGGGAATAAAGATACTGGATGACCCCGCCATCAGCCTCTATCCCCAGCCCTGGTCGGCGGCGGGCACCGACGAGGTCTTTGTCGGGCGCATTCACCGGGATGCTTCGCACCCCAACGGTCTGGTGATGTGGGTTGTCGCCGACAACCTGCGTAAAGGGGCGGCGCTCAATGCCGTCCAGATTGCCGAGGAGATGGTTAAAAGGGATTGGCTGCATCCCGGGGAGGCAGGGAAATGAAGCAACTGGGAAGATTACTCACCGCCATGGTAACCCCCTTCGACGAAAAGGGGGCAGTTAATTATGAGCAGGCTAAGAAATTAGCCCTGGCTTTGATTGATTCGGGGAGCGACGGGGTGGTGCTGGCGGCTACCACCGGTGAGTCGCCAACGCTGGTCCGTGAGGAAGAAGCACGCCTCTTTAGCGAGGTGAAATCGGCGGTGGGCAAACGCGGGACAATCATCGCTTATACCGGCTCTAACAGCACCGCCGAAGCCGTGGAAGCCACCCAAAAGGCGGAGAAAATCGGGGTGGACGGCTGCCTGCTGGTCGTCCCCTACTATAACAAGCCTACCCAGGAGGGCATCTACCAGCACTTTAAGACCATCGCCGAAAACACCAGCCTGCCTATCATAATGTACAACATACCCGGGCGGGTGGTTATCAATATGGCGGTGGAAACTATGGTCAGGTTAAGCCAGATTGATAATATCGTCGGCGTCAAAGAGGCCTGCGGCGATATGGGCCACGTGGCCAAGACGCTCGATAATGCCAGCGAGGACTTCCTCATCTGGAGTGGCAACGATAACGATACCTTTCATATCATGGCGCTGGGAGGCTACGGCACCATCGGCGTCACCACCCATCTGGTAGGCAAGCAGATTAAAAAGATGATGGATAGTATCCTGGGCGGCAAAATCGCCGAAGCCGCCGCTATCCACCGCCACCTGCTGCCGCTGGTGGACGCCCTCTTTGTTGAGACCAGCCCGGCGCCGCTGAAATACGCCCTCAACCACATCGGCTTCAATGTCGGCAAGCCGCGTTTGCCCCTTGTCGAGGTCGGCCCGAAGTCGGCTGAAATCATCAAAGAGACGCTGAAGAACTACACCATAGACCTTAAGGTGTAAAGGGTTCAGCGGCTTAATTCCTCTGCGCTTTCTAGGATTCCTCGTTTAGCGTACGTCTTTCTTTCCCACCCAGTACCCACCCTATAAGGGGGTACCCCTTATATATCCCTCTTAGGGGTTACGCCCTACCACCCCGTTGTGGTGTAGAGATTGCTTCGTCGCTGCGCTCCTCGCAATGACAGCATGGGACAGGGGTGGGGAGAGAAATCTATAGAAGTTACACTTCTGTAGGGTGGGCTAGGGTGGGAAGGAAACATGGAGGGGTAAAGGGGAGGGGTTTAAAAACAGCCAGAGGCTACAGATACATGCGGAAGCCGTAGGCGGACCTCTTAAAGCCCAGCCTCTTATAAAACCAGTGGGCCTCACGGCGTTTCGTGCTGCTTAAGAGCTGGACCTTGTAGCAGCCCGCCTCGCGGGCGCGGGCAATGGCATACTCCGTAAGCAAGCGGCCAATCCCCCGGCGGCGGTGGGCGGGGTCAACAACCAGGTTCTCCACGATTGCCCAGGGCAGAGCGCCGTGGGAGAAGTTGGGTACGATTAAAAGCACCATGGTGCCGACCACCACGTCATCTTCCTCAGCCACCAGAAGCTCGTGGCCGGACATTGAGGTAATTTCGGCGAATAGCGGCTTCGTCTCATGCTGGGTAAGGTCGTGCCGCTCACCCGTCAGCTCTTCATAAAGCTCCAGGATACGCGGTATGTCTTGCTCGACAGCCGGTCTTACTACTGCCATCTGACTCCCCCGCTATAGGATAGGCGTTTTCTCAATAGCCTGCTCCCGCCCCGGCCCCACGCAGATAAGGTTGACCGGGCAGGCGATAAGCTCTTCAACCCGTAATACATACTGGCGGGCTGCCTCGGGCAGCTGCTCGAAAGTGCGGATATCGGTGGTGTCGGTCTGCCAGCCGGGCAACTCCTCGTAGACGGGTTTACACCGCGCCAGCGCCGTAATACTGCCCGGGAAATAGTCAATCTTTTTCCCGTCCAGCTCGTAGCCGACGCATATCTTGAGGCTGGGTAGGACGTCGAGGATATCAAGGCGGGTAATCACCGCCCCGGTCAAGCCGTTAATCCGGCTGCTGTAGCGGGCGGCGACGGTGTCGAGCCAGCCGCAGCGGCGCGCCCGGCCGGTAGTGGTGCCGTACTCGTGCGCCCTCTCCCGAATCAGCTCGCCGGTCTCGTCATGCAGCTCAGTAGGCATAGGGCCACCGCCGACACGGGTGCAGTAAGCCTTATAGACGCCCAGAGCGCGGTCGAGCCGGGTAGGGCCCAGGCCCGCGCCCAGGCAGGCTCCCGCCGCCAGCGGCGACGACGAGGTGGTATAGGGATAGGTGCCGAAATCGGGGTCGAGCAAAGCGCCCTGAGCCCCCTCCAGTATCACCATATCACCCCTCCTCACCGCCTCGTCGAGCATAATGGTCGTCTCCCGAATATGAGGCACCAGGCGCTCCCCGTACTGGCAATACTGAGCATAGACCTCATCCAGCGACAGGGCTTTAACCCCGTAGACCTTGGTCAGGATAGTATTCTTGTAGTCAATTATGGAACGCAGCCTTTCCCGCAGCGCTTCTTCATCCAGGAGGTCGCCGGCCCTGATACCCAGCCTGGCTGCTTTATCGGCAAAGGCAGGGCCAACTCCCTTTCGGGTGGTGCCTATCGCCTTGCCCCCCCGCGCCTCCTCCTCCAGGCCATCGAGGAGAAGGTGATAGGGCATAATCAGGTGAGCCCGGTCGCTGATAAAGAGGTGGCTGGTATCGACGCCGCGCTCGTTTAACTTGTCCATCTCGCCAAGTAGAACCTCGGGGTTGATTACCACCCCGTTGCCGATGATGCAAGCCACTCCGGAGTTAAAAATGCCCGAGGGAATAAGGTGCAGTTTAAACTCACCGTGGGGGTTAACCACCGAATGACCGGCATTGTCCCCACCGGAAAAACGGACTACCATCCTGGCCTGCTGAGCCAGCATGTCAACCACCTTGCCCTTCCCCTCGTCCCCCCACTGGGCTCCAAGAACAGCGATAACCGGCATTGTCCCTCCTCTAAGCTTTCTTATAACATAAATCCTGCCCGAAATAAAAGGGCTATTTAGTCTTTTGATTCCGCCAGGCAAAAAATAACCGCTGGCCGGCGGTAAAGAAGCTGAAGGCGGCGATGACAACCAGGGCGATAACCAGGGCGTTGGTCAGACTGCTCAATAACAGGCCCAGCGCCAGCACGATTATCCTCTCGGAGCGGGTAAAGATTCCCCTCCCCGGTTCCAGGCCAGCGTTCAGCGCCCTGGCCCTGATATAGCTCACCAGCAGCGAGCCAACCATGGCCAGGAAGACCAGCAGCACCAGCCACAGCGTGTTTTCGAAGAAGATTAAGATAGCCACCAGCAGCGCCGCATCGGACAGGCGGTCGAGGGTGGAATCGAGAACGCCGCCGAAGGGGGTAACCCGCCCGGTATGGCGGGCCAGCGCGCCGTCCAGGATATCGAAAAAGCCCGCCGCCAGCACGACAAAGCCGGCGGCAAACGGGTGTCCGGTGATAATAAGCGCCGCCGCCCCCAGGATTAAGGCAAAGCCGAACCAGGTTATAATATCAGGGGTTAACGGTGTCCCGGCTAAAACCCGCACCACCGGCTGGGTAAGGCTATTGGCTATGGCGCGGCGAAACTGATACAGACCTGCTTTAGAGCCTGATTTTTGTGAAATGGTATTACTCCCACTTTTGGCTCAAACTAAAATCGGCGTCGCTTTAGACCGGGGGGATTTCTTATTCCAGGGCGGCTCACTGATCACCCTCTTATAATAATCCAGGATAGTGCGGGCGATGCTGTCCCAGCCGTACTTCAGGGCTTTAGCCCTACCCTTTACCCCCATCTCCTGGCGAAGTGACTCGTCGTTCAAAAGAGTGATTAAAGCCTGGGCCAGGCTTTGGCTATCTTTGGGCGGCACCAGCACCCCGTCAACGCCATCGCTTACCACGCTGGCATAACCCTCTATATTCGAAGCCACGATCGGCTTGCCTACCGCCATCGCCTCGAGCAGAATAATACCGAAGCTCTCCGAACCGGTGGCCGGGGCGCAGAAAATATCGGCGGTCTTGTAGTAACGGGGTAAGTCTTCGTAAGTGGCAAAGCCGGCAAAGACGACATCTTTAAGACCGCTCTTCGCCACCTTCTTCTCGTATTTGTGCCGCAGCCTGGTGCCGGGACCGACGATAATAAGCCGGGAATCGGGGACTTCCTGCTTAACCCTCACGAAGGCTTCAATTAGGTATTTCACCCCTTTTCGGCTCTCCAGACGACCGACAAACAGGATATTCAACTTGCCGTCGTCGAACTCCTCAATGGGAGCCACATCGGGGAAAAAATGGTCCAAATCCACACCGTTAGGGATAATATTATAGTATCCGGGGAAGTGCCCGTGGGCGAACTCCACAGCCGGTTTAGACACCGCAATCTTGCCGTCAAGCTTACGGAACCACCTCTTCAAGAACCACTTGCTAAAGGGTCGCCCCAGATTATAACCCGGCCGGCCGTTACTGGCGTGAAAGGTGCCCACGGTGGCTGTTTTCGACAGGCGGAGCACGGTGGTACATAACATAGGCATTAAAGGTTCGTGAAGGTGGATAATATCGAATTTTTCCCGCTCGAGGACTTCTTTTATTTTAGAGGATAGCCACGGGGAGACAGTAAGCCGGGCAATAGAACCGCTGGTGGGGATGGGGCGGGGTCTGCCGATGGGAATGAACCTGTCGCCAAAGCCGGAAATAGCCTTAGAGGCAGGGGCAATGACCCTGACCTCATGGCCCATCCGGGTAAATTGCTGTTCCAGACAGGAAATATGGATGCAGACTCCGCCGGGATAGGCGAAATCATACGGCGAAACTAATGCTATCTTCACCGCTAGCTACCCAAACATCCGTGGCGAATCGCTCAAACGGTTGTGCTCTCCACCGGTTTATTAGTAGCGATAAACTCTTCCACATTTCGGCGAGCCTGGTCATCGGTATACTGGACCGGTGGTGATTTCATGAAGTAGGACGAGGGAGATGTCAAGGCTCCTTTAAGTCCACGGTCTAAGGCGAGCTTACAGCACCTTACAGCATCAATGACCACCCCCGCCGAGTTGGGGCTGTCCCAGACCTCGAGCTTCAACTCAAGATTCAGAGGAACATCGCCAAAGGTTCGCCCCTCCATCCTGATATGGCAGAACTTGCGGTCGAGCAGCCAGGGGACGTAATCGCTGGGGCCGACATGGATGTCCTCAGGCCTCATCTCATAATCCAGCTGAGAGGTAACGGAAGTGGTCTTCGATATCTTCTTGGACTCCAATCGCTCCCTCTCCAGCATATTGTAGAAGTCGGTATTGCCGCCGAAGTTCAACTGGTAGGTCCGCTCCAGTTTCACTCCGCGGTCCCCGAACAATCGGGTAAGAACGCGATGAGCAATGGTCGCTCCTACCTGGGATTTTATGTCATCTCCGATAACCGGCAGTCCGCTTTGCTCGAAACGCTGCTGCCAGTACTTCTCGCGGGCAATAAAGACCGGAATGCAGTTTACAAAGCCACAGCCGGCGGCTAAAACCTGCTCTATATACCATTTGGTGGCTTCTTCACTACCCACCGGCAGGTAATTAATCACGACATCGGTATGGGTCTCTTTGAGGACTTTAACAATATCGGCGGTGGGGCCCGGCGCCTTGTCTATTATCTTGGATAGATAAAGACCCAACCCATCGTGAGTCATGCCCCGGTGAACCTTAACCCCGGTAGTGGGCACCTCACAAAACTTAAAGGTATTATTGGGCTCGGTGTAGATGGCGCGGGCCAGGTCCTTGCCCACCTTGTTCTTATCGATATCGAAGGCGGCCACGAAATTGATATCGCTGATATGATACCCGCCGAGATTGACATGCATAAGTCCAGGTACGAATTCGTTATCTTTGGCTTTCGCATAGTAGTGAACACCCTGAACCAAGGAAGAGGCACAATTGCCCACTCCTACTATGGCTACATTTATTTTACCCAAAGTCTAACTACCCTCCTTTTCAACAGCAAAACTTACGGGGAAAGACAAGCCCAACCACACCCAATAACATCTGCCAGTAACATTTCGCTGGAATTTATGGCCCAAGAGACGGCTAGCAAAGCAACTCTTTGGCGCAGCAAGCAGGAGCTCACACTCCTGCTAAACTTCGATACTTATACTGAAGAGGATTGTTTACTCCACCTCTAGCCGACGTAATTGGTCAGACTGGTTAGCCCTGACCGATCCTGAATACTTTTGTCCCGCAGGAAGGGCACACCCCTCTCGTTGCCGGCCGGCCATTCTTCAGGGTAACCTTCTGGGGATTCCGTATATCTACCTTACGTCTACACTTGAAGCAATACGCCTGCACCTAAATCACCCCCTTCTTGGTATCGGTTGAACTATACCCCTTTAGAGGCAGGCTGTCAAGACCTGCGAATACTATCTATCAGTAGTGGCAAAGACCTTTTCCGGCTGCCACTGCCCCTTTTCCCCGTCGAAGCAAAGCATAGCCAGGAAATCACCGTCACGGGTATAGACACGGCAGCGATTGCCCTCAACGGGCTGAGGCAGGTTATCGGCGCCTTCCGGAGCCAGGGGACGCCCGTTTTTTATATCTTCTCCGGCGGCATCATCGACCACCACCGCCCCCCACTGCGAAAGCACGCTGTCTATGGGATAGAGAAACTGTTGCCAGTAGCCGTGGCGAAAACCCTCTTCAAGCTGCGGCACGGTAATGGCGTCTTCGATGGTAAAGATGCCGCACCTCAAACGGACCAAGCTTTTAAGGCTGCCCCCGCAGTCCAGGAGTTGCCCCAGGTCATCGGCCAGCGAGCGGATATAGGTGCCCTTGCTGCACTCCACCTCTACGGTAGCTACGGGCGGCTGCCAGTCCAAAAGCTCCAGGCGGTAGACCCACCTCTTCCGGCTCTTCCTGGCTACTTTGATACCGGAGCGCGCCAGCTCGTAAAGCGGCTTGCCTTCGTGCTTGACCGCGCTGTACATGGGCGGGGTCTGCTCTATCAAGCCGCGAAAGGAGTCGAGCGCCGATAGTAACTTTTCCCGACTAATGCCGGAGGGGTCTCCCCGGCTGACAACAGTGCCGGTGGCATCATGGGTATCGGTAGCCACCCCCAGCTCTATCTCGGCCCGATAAGCCTTGGACGCCTCCACTAAGAACTCTATAATACGCGTTCCCTGACCCAGGCAGACCGGCAAAACACCGGTAGCCGCCGGGTCCAGGGTGCCGGCATGCCCCACGCGCTTCTCTCCACTCAGGCGCTTTACCAGGGAAACGATGCTGAAGGAGGTCTGGCCCCAGGGCTTATTGATGTTTAGTATGCCGTCCACGCTGGTCACCATGCTGGTCGGGAGGGGTATCGGCGCTGAGCTCGTCGATGAGCTGCAAAAGGTGGGTTCCCCGCTCGATAGAATCGTCCCAGTGAAAGCTCAGCTCGGGAATACGGCGCAGGCGCAGGCGCTTCGACAGCTGGTTGCGCAGGAAGTTGGAGGCGGCTTCGAGCCCGCTCAGCATCTCCTGTTTTTCTTCTTCGCTGCCCATGCAGCTGACGAATACCTTGGCGTAGCGCAGGTCGGCGGAGGTGGAAACCTCGGTCACGGCGACGAACTTGCTCAGTCGGGGGTCTTTGACCTCGCGCTGTAGCAACTCGCTAATCTCATGGCGCATGAGGCTGCTTACCCGCTCTATGCGACGTGCCATAACCAGCGCCCTCTAATTAGATCTCTCTTTGCGGAAAAATTCCAGTATATCGCCAGCCTCAAAGTCTTCAAAGTCCTTGAGCCCCACCCCACACTCGTAGCCAGAAGCCACCTCTTTAACGTCATCCTTAAAACGCCTCAGGCTGGCGACCGCCGATTCAACTACTACCTGCTCTCCGCGTCGCACCCTTACCGAAGCGCCCCGGGTCGCCTTGCCGTCGATAACAGCGACACCGGCTACCTTCAGCTTCTTGCCGCTGGCGAAAACTGCTTTTACTTCAGCCCTGCCTTCAATAACATCGACATAGGTAGGCTCCAGCATTCCCTTGAGCGCCTTCTCCACATCGTCCACCAAGTTGTAAATCACGTCGTAGGAGCGGATGTCAACGCCCTCCACATCAGCCAGGCGTCGCGCCCCGGCCTCGATATCGGTGCCGAAGCCGATAATGAGCCCTTTAGAGGCGATAGCCAGCATGACATCGCTCTCGGTGATATTGCCGCTGCTGCTATGAATAATCCTGACCTGGACCTTATCCGTGGCCAGCCGTTCCAGAGAGCTCCTTATCGGCTCGATACTGCCCTGGACATCGGCTTTAAGAATAACATTAAGCTCTTTTACCTGCCCCGTGCTTATCTGGTCGAAAAGGTTATCCAGACTCACCGCCCTGGGCGGCGTCGCCCGCTGGTGCTTATGCATCAAAGCCCGTGCCTGGTGCTCACCAGCCACGGCGGTCAGGGTATCGCCCACCTGGGGCAAACTATCCAGACCCAGGATTGCCACCGGCAGGGAAGGCTCGGCCTTTCTCACCCGCTTACCCACATCGTTAAACATCGCCCTTATCCGCCCCCAGGTGCTGCCGACGACTACGGTATCACCAACCTTCAGGGTCCCGGTCTGAATCAGCACCGTAGCCATTGGGCCCCGGCTCTTGTCCATCTCGGCTTCAATAACCACCCCTACCGCAGGGCGAGACGGGTCTGCCTTGAGCTCTTCCATCTCAGCCACCACCAGGAGATTATCCAGTAGCTCGGTAATGCCCTTTTTTTCCTTGGCTGAAATGGGAACGCAGACCACATCGCCCCCCCATTCCTCAACAACCAGACCGGCATCGGCTAACTGCTGCTTAACCGTCTCAGTGTTAGCCTCCGGCTTATCAATCTTATTAATCGCCACCACGATGGGCACTCCCGCCGCCCGGGCGTGGTCGATAGCTTCCAGAGTCTGCGGCATTACCCCATCGTCAGCCGCCACCACCAGAATAGTAATATCGGTCACCTGAGCGCCCCGAGCCCGCATCACGGTAAAGGCTTCGTGGCCCGGGGTATCCAGAAAGGTAATCTTCTGCTCGTTAACCTCCACCTGATAGGCACCGATATGCTGGGTAATGCCTCCAGCCTCGGTATCCATTACATTTGTCTGGCGGATAGCATCCAGGAGTCTGGTCTTGCCGTGATTAACATGCCCCATAATGGTAACTACCGGCGGACGTAGTTTCAGCCCTCCAGCTTCTTCCTCCTGGTGTTGATACCGCTTGCTCTCTCCAGCACGGGCTGTCCGGGACTCGGGGTGAGCTTCATAGCCAAGGTTGGTGGCCACCGCGGCTGCCGTCTCATAGTCGATTACCTGGTTAATGTTGGCAAAAATGCCGTTGCGCATTAGCTGCTTGATGACATCAACAGCGCTGACCCGCAACAGCTCAGCCAAATTCCTCACGGCTATTGAGTGAGGAAGCTCAACCGGCTTTGCCTCTGGTTCACCTGCCTTACTCTTCTGGACCACTAATCACTCCTTATCCCAGTTCCTGCCCGTATTTGATAAGCTGCTCCCGATTATCCGAATTAATAGCGGTACGCAGGGCATGCTCCAGCCGACCTTCTTTAAGCCCCACCTCCCAGCAATCCCCTGCCGGGCATAAGTAGGCACCACGCCCCGCCTTCCGGCCAGCACTATCAACCTCCACCCCACCATCCGCAATCCGGACCAGCCTGATTAGCTCCCGCTTGGGTCTTATCCGGCCACAAGCGACGCAGGTCCGCTGTGGTATATGCTTAACCGAAGGTGAGTTAATATTCCTCCCCCTCCTCATCAAAGGTTTCTCGTTCACGGCGCTGCCTCCTGCCCCTGACACCATCATCGGCGCTTCGCTCAGTGGTGCCCTTCTTTTTCTTCTTCTTCGACTTGGACGTTGCCTTAGTCGGTCCCGGGCCTAAAACGTCTTCAGCAAAGCGAAGCTTAGGTGCGGCTGCCTCTGCCCCCACCCCCACCGGTGGCTTCAAAATGGTCTCCGGAGGCGCCAGCTCGGTCTCAAGAACAGGCTCGGGCTCGGCTTCAGCTTCTTCTTCAGGGATCAGGGCTTCTTCCGGTGCCACCAACTCTTCGGCAGGAAGCTCCTCGCCAATCGCCGCTTCTTCTTCAGGCTCGGCCTTGGTCAGCTTTTCTTCCTCAGCGATTGAGGCGCTCTTTATGTCAATCCGCCAGCCGCTGAGCTTAGCCGCCAGTCTGGCGTTCTGCCCTTCTTTACCGATGGCTAATGAGAGTTGTTTATCGGGGACAACCACCGTAGCTATCCCATTGTCTTTATCCAGCTCCACACTCAGTACCTGCGCCGGACTCAGGGCATTGGCAATGAAGGCTGCAGTATCCGAGCTCCACGAGACCACGTCCAGCTTCTCGCCGTTCAGCTCGCGCATAATATTCTGTATTCTGATGCCACGAAGCCCAACACAGCAACCAACGGGGTCGATGCCCTCCTGGCGTGCCGCCACCGCTATCTTACTGCGATAGCCAGCTTCGCGGGCGATTGCCTTAATCTCCACCACCCCACTCAAAACCTCGGGCACCTCAAGCTCAAAGAGACGGCGCAGTAAATCGGGGTGAGAGCGTGAAACAACCACCTGCGGTCCCCGGCTCGTTCGTACCACCTCTAAAAGATAGACCCTAAGCCTCTGGCCTATGCGATACCTCTCATTGCGCACCTGCTCGGCGGCGGGGAGTATCGCCTCGGCTCTACCCAGGTCAACGAAGAGCTGTCGGGGCTCCATGCGCTGCACCACACCGGTGACGATATCCCCTTCTTTATCGGAATATTCCTCGAAAATGGCGCTGTGCTCCGCCTCATGGAGGCGCTGGAGTATAACCTGCTTGGCCGTTTGCGCCGCAATGCGCCCGGCGTTGCGGGGGGTGGCTTCTACCATGACCACCTCGTCAAGCTGGACATCGGGCTTGAGCTTAGCCGCGTCGGCCAGCGATATCTCGCGGTGCGTATCCGAAGGCTGCTCGACGACGGTCTTTTCCGCCCACACCTTAACCCGTCCCGTGGCAGGGTCTATCTTGACCGCAATCTCCTGGGTAGGGGCAAAACTATCCTTCTTGTAAGCCGATACCAGCGCTGTTTCCACGGCGGAAAGAACCACCTCTTTGGGCAGGTTCTTCTCCGCCGAGAGCTGGGTTATGGCCAGCATAAATTCGCTCTTCATCCCCGCTTATATTACCTCCCGCCCGACTATTTTCCCCCTACAACAAAAAAGTGGGTTTCTCTGCCCCACTTAACAAGAACTTATCTAATTTGGTGTACCGTGTAGAGTATACCACAATAGGCGCTGGGATGCAATAGCTGACGCCCGTTTTTCCGACGTATTCGAGATAATGCCTTCACCTAGAAATTATATCGGCACTAAGCTATAATGGAAAAACAGTCGGAAGGTGAGAAGCTTGGATATTAAAGCGCTAAAAGACTCGGTTATTAAAGAAGTAGAGGCTCACCGCCGCCAACTCCGTGATTTAAGCCTTAAAATCCACGCCAACCCCGAGCTGGGCTTTAAAGAGGTCAAGTCATCCGCCCTGCTCACCCAGTACCTGGAAGAAAACGGCTTCGCTATAGAGCGGGGCATCTGCGAACTACCCACCGCCTTCCAGGGAAGATACGGAAACGGCAAACCAGCTATCGCCATTCTGGCTGAGTACGATGCCCTGCCCCAGCTGGGGCATGCCTGTGGTCATAATCTGATTGCCGGTGCTGCCGTCGGTGCCGCCGTGGCTTCTAAATCAGCCATCGACAAATGTGGGGGCAGTGTCCTGGTTATCGGCACGCCCGCCGAGGAGTTCTACGGGGGCAAGGTGGTAATGGCGGAGCGGGGAGCCTTTGATAAGATAGACATGGCGATGATGGTGCACCCGGGAGCGCATGATACCGCCACCACCCAGGCTCTGGCCTGCATCACTCTGGAGGTCGAGTTCTTCGGCAAAGCGGCTCACGCCGCCACCAGGCCCGAAGCAGGCATCAATGCCCTGGAGGCAATGCTTCTCTCCTTCGCCGCTATTAACGCACTCAGGCAGCATGTTGTGGACAAGGCTCGCATCCACGGCATTATTACCGACGGCGGAGAGGCGCCTAATGTCGTCCCCGCCCACAGCGCGGGCAGCTTTCTGGTGCGCGCCGAGGATAATGCTTATCTGGATGAGCTCAAGGAAAAGGTGCTGGATTGCTTTGTCGGCGCCGCCGCCGCTACCGGTGCCCGCCTGGAATACCAGTGGGGAAAGGTGCTTTACGCGCCACTGCGCAATAACCTGACACTGGCCGAGCTATTCAGGCAGAATATGAAGTCCCTGGGACGCGATATGCCGCTCTCCGGAGCCAGTAGGGTCGGCAGCACCGATATGGGCAACGTCAGCCAGATAGTACCCGGCATCCATCCTACCATCGCCGTAGCGCCCGAAACAGTGGTGATACATTCTCCGGAGTTCGCTTTAGCGGCGGCTTCTGAAGCCGGCATCAAAGGGATGCTTGATGCCGCCAAGGCACTGGCGATGACGGTAGTTGACCTGACCGCCAGTCCGGAAGCAGTTGCCAGGGTTAAAGAAGAGTTTGACCGGCCAAGCGGCTAAAGCCCTTGTCAAACCACGACCCCTTAGTCTAAGATTATATTAACTTTTAGGAGAATTAATGGAAGCCTATCTGGGTATTGATGTCGGCTCGGTAACCACCAAGTTAGCCGTAATAAATGAGGCTGATGAGCTGGTCGCCGACCTCTACCTGCCAACCCAGGGTAAGCCTATCGAGACGACGCAGCAGGGCTTAAGGCAAATCAAAGAGCAACTCCCCCAGGGCATGGATATCGGCGGTGTGGCCACCACCGGCAGCGCCCGCTATCTGGCCGGGGTTATCGTCGGCGCCGACCTGGTCAAGAACGAGATTACCAGCCATGCCGTAGGCGCCCTGCATTACTTTCCCCAGAGCCAAACCGTCATTGAAATCGGAGGGCAGGACAGTAAGATTATCATTATCCGGGATGGTATAGTAACCGACTTCGGCATGAACACGGTCTGCGCGGCCGGTACCGGTAGCTTCCTCGACCACCAGGCGCTGCGCCTCAATATGAGCATTGAGCAGTTCAGCCGACAGGCGCTGGTGAGCACGAGGCCAGTGCATATCTCCGGGCGGTGCACCGTTTTCGCCGAATCGGACATGATACACAAACAGCAAACCGGACATTGCACCGAGGACATTGTTTGCGGCCTGTGCCAGGCGTTGGTGCGCAACTACCTCAACAATGTCGGCTTAGGCAAGGATATTCAACCCCCGATAATATTTCAGGGCGGGGTTGCCTTCAACCAGGGTATAGTCAAGGCGCTCTGGGAAGAGCTCGGCCCCGAGGTTATTGTTCCCCCTCACCACGAGGTGATGGGGGCGATAGGCGCCGCCTTATTGGTGCACGAAGAGATAACAAACGGTCAGAGTGGAAGCAAGTTTAAGGGATTCGGGGTAAGTGAGATAAGTTATCGTACCTCCTCGTTCGAATGCCAGGCCTGCCCTACTCTATGCGAGATATCCCAGCTTTCCGTCGATGGACAGATTCTTGCCCAGTGGGGAGGTCGCTGCGACCTGTGGCAGAAAAACCCGACCGTTTAACAGTGCTGGTGAGAAAGATATGCTGATTGCCGTTGATGCCGCCGGGGGCGAAAACGCCCCGCGGGAGGTAGTAAAAGGAGCCATAAAGGCCGCCCAGGAATACGATGTCGAAATCGCCCTGGTGGGCGATAAAGCCGTGTTACACGTGCTGGCCGGGCGCGAGATAAAAAAGCTGAACCTCCAAATATTCGAAGCCACCGACGTTATTGCCCCCAACGAGCACCCGATGAGAGCCGTGAAAAATAAGCCCAAATCCTCGATAGTAATCGGCACCAACCTGGTAAGAGACGGCGTTGCCTCTGCCTTTGTCTCGGCCGGTAACACCGGGGCGGTGGTATGTGCTGGACTGCTCAACCTGGGGAGGATAGAGGGCGTCGAGCGTCCCGCCCTGGGCAGCTTCCTCGATATAACCCCCGATACCCCCACCCTGCTCATTGATGCTGGCGCCAACGCGGAATGCCGCCCCAGCCACCTGCTCCAATTCGCTCAACTGGGCTCAACCTACGTAAAAAACCTGCTGGATATAGACTCGCCGCGTGTTCGCCTGCTCAGCACCGGCGAAGAAGAAACCAAGGGGAACCGCCTGACACAGGAAAGCTTTAATCTACTCAAGAAGAGCCGGCTAAACTTTGTCGGCAGCATAGAAGGGCAGGACATATCGAACCGAACCGCCGATGTCATCGTGACCGATGGCTTCACCGGAAACATAGTGCTTAAGACGATAGAGGGCATGGGTGATACTTTCTTAAATATGACGCGGCAGGTGGGACGAGTTGTATCCACCGCCTATCACCTCCGGGGACGAAACCTGCTTCACGACCTGGGCCTGGGTTCCCTGGCTAAAAGGGTAGACTATCGAGAATACGGCGGCGCTTACCTGGCGGGTATAAACGGCAATATCATCGTCGCCCACGGGCGCAGCCAGGCTAAGGCGATAAACAATGCCATAGGTCTAGCCAAACAGACAGTAGAACGGGACATTTGTCGAATAATTAGGGAGGTAAACTATGAGCAAACCGATAGCAGTAACTGACGCCGATTTTGAGGAAAAGGTACTTAAATCCAAGACACCAGTGATGGTGGACTTCTGGGCAGCCTGGTGCCGACCCTGTCTCATGGCCGCCCCGGTGCTGGAAGAGTTGGCCAAGGAGTATGCCGACAAGTTAACCATCGCTAAACTGGACGTTGACCAGAACGCCAAAACCGCCGCCCAGTACGGCATAATGGCGATACCCAACCTCATTATCTTCAAAGATGGCAAGCCGATATCACAAATCGTAGGCTATAAACCCAAGGAAGAATTGAAGCGCAGCCTGGAAACCGTCCTGGGCTAATATAAATAACGATTATGGGGTGGTTAGCAGTGGCATCGGTGTTTGAAAATTAGTCTCTTTAGACCTTTCGCTGCACCGATAACTACAGTATAATGAAAAAATAAGGGAGAAATTATGAAGGTTGTCTTTCTCCAGGACGTGCCCAATGTGGCTAAAGCCGGTGAAATAAAAGAGGTAGCCGCCGGCTACGGCCGGAACTTTCTTATTCCCAGAAAACTGGCCGCCTTGGCCAGTCTCCAGGCAATGAGCCAGGTGGTAACCAGCGATAAAGCCCAGGCCGGGACAAGCGAAGAATCGGTTGATTTGGCTCGTCAGCTGGAAGGGAAAGAGGTCAGCCTCAAGGCGCACGCCGGCGCTAAAGAACGGC
>CAZPLG010000012.1:0-21058 GCA_964587415.1 uncultured Dehalococcoidales bacterium
GGACACTACGCCCTGAACGTAGCGCGTCTGCCATTCCGCCACTTCGGCATCAAGACACAAAGGGATTATACCCGCCGTAACTTTAGGCGTCAAGGGAATTTTGGGGGAGCGGACTCTAGCGCTTGGTGTATTGAGGTGCCTTGCGCGCCCGCTTGAGCCCAGGCTTTTGCCTCTCTTTGACCCGGGGGTCTCTGGTGAGCAGCCCGTTCTGGCGCAGTACCGGCTTCAGGCTCTCGTCGGCTTTTACCAGGGCGCGGGCGATACCGTGAGAGATGGCGCCGCTCTGCCCCGTTATGCCACCCCCCGCCACCTTGACCACGGTATTATACTTGCCCAGGCTCTCGGTAACCAGCAGCGGCTTGGTTATTATGCGGCGGTGCTCGGCGCGAACGAACAGCTGCTCATAAGGGATGCCGTTGATGATAATCTCACCGGTGCCCGGCACCAGCCTCACCCGGGCAACAGACGTCTTGCGCCGTCCCGTTCCGTAAAAATAGCTTTGCTTCTTCTCGGTCTGAACCACTCTCTAAGCCCCCTTTGAGCTAGCCCCGGTCTGAGCCAGGTGAGGATGCTCCTCGCCGGCATAGACCTTGAGCTTTTTCAGCATTTTAGCCCCTAGACGATTGTGGGGCAGCATGCCCTTGACGGCATGTTCAATCACCCGGGTGGGATGGATCTCCATCAACCTCTCCAGATTGATAGTTTTAAGCCCCCCGGGGTATCCCGAATGACTGTGATAGAGCTTCTGCTCCGCCTTCTTGCCGGTAAAACGGACCTTTTCGGCGTTGATAATGACGACGAAATCGCCCGTATCCAGGTGGCGGCTGAAGGTCGGCTTATGCTTGCCCATGAGCAATTTAGCCGCCTCGGTGGCCAGTTTGCCCAGAATCTTGCCCGAGGCGTCAATCACGTGCCACTGGCGCTCAATCTCAGAAGCTTTGGTGCTATAGGTTTTCATCACTATTCTCCAAAGGAGCGGGGTAATTCACCCGGTTAAGAAATAGCCCGCAAGCCGGGGCGGTCGGTCCCGCCAGCGCCGGCTCCCTGGCTTCGAGTATACTATTAAATTCATCAATGGTCATCTTGCCCTGGCCCACCCTGATAAGCGCCCCCACTGTATTGCGCACCTGGTGTAGCAGGAAGGAGCTGGCTGATATGTTAAAGGCAACCAGCTCTCCGTCCCTGGTCACCTCGGCGCGGAAGACGCGTCTCACCATGCTCTTAACGCTAGCCCCGTTGCGGCCGGCAAAAGAAGCGAAGTCGTGCTCGCCGACCAGCGTCAGGCAGGCCTGGTTCATGGCTTCGATATCCAACTCACCCACCACCAGGTAGGCAAAGCCCTCCCGAATCGGGGAGCGGGTGGGGCGGTTCAGGACATAGTAGCTGTATTCCCGGCTGATGGCTTCCCGCCGGACGTTGAACGCATCGTTTTTTCTATAAGCCGCCTTGACGGCGATATCGGTGGGCAGATAGTGGTTCAGCCCGCTGACAAAGCTAGTTGTGGAAAGCGCCGACCCCGTCCGGAAGCTGACCACCTGGCCACAAGCATGGACGCCGGCATCGGTGCGGCTGGCGCTCATCACCCGCCGCCTCTCCCCGGTAAGCTTGGTCAGGGCTTTTTCGACCTCCCCCTGAACAGAGGGCAGGCCGTCCTGCCACTGGAAGCCGTGGTAATGAGTGCCGTCATATTCCATAACTAATAAAATCTTGGTGGTATCGGCCACACAAACCTCCCTACTCGACCAGTTCCAGTTGCACCATCAGCGCCCCGTCGCCCAACCGGGGGCCAACCTTAGTGAGGCGGGTATACCCGCCCGGGCGCTCGGCGTACCTCGGGGCCAGGTTGGTAAACACCTTATCCGCCACCTTCTCATCAAGGATAAAGGCCAGCGCCTGTCGGCGGGCGGGCAGTCCCCCCTGTTTGCCCAGGGTAATCATCCGCTCCGCCAGGCCGCGTACTTCCTTAGCCTTAGCCTCGGTGGTAGTAATCTTCTCATAGTTTAAGAGGTCGGTGACCAGGTTGCGGTAGAGCGCCTTGCGGTGCGCCGAAGACCGACCCAGTCTCCTACCAGCTACATTATGCCTCATATCGTTTAGTCTGCCTCCTCACTCTCGTCCTCCTTGACCGCAGGCGCCAGGGAAAGCCCCATCGACGCCAGCTTCTCCTCTACCTCCTGCCGGGACTTCTGCCCGAAATTATGCAGGGCGAGCAGCCCCTTCTCGCCGCGGCTTATCAGCTCGCCCACGGTGGCGATGCCGCCGCGCCGCAAGCAGTTCATAGTGCGCACGGAAAGGTCGAGCTGCTCCACCGGCATATCGTATTTCTCCTCGCTGATGGAGGCGCGAATCATCTCTTTTTCCTCCTCCAGGCGGGAAACCTTAGCGTAATCGATAAAGGGCATTAGCTGCTCCACCATAATATCGGCGCCGCGGCTGATGGCGCCCACCGGTGTTATGGTGCCGTCCGTCCAGACCTCCAGGTCCAGCCGCTCCCGTCGCATCTCCCGACTGACGTGAACCGGCTCGACGTTAAAGTTGACCTTGCGTACCGGAGTAAAGACAGCGTCGATGGGAATCGTCCCCACGGGCATGTTGTCGCCCGACTCCGCCTCGCGGTAGCCCTCGCCCAGCTCGACATCAAGCTCCACCGAGAGCTTGGCTTCGGACGAATCAAGGGTGGCCAGGTAAAGCTCGGGGTTGGCAATCTCAAAGTCGGTGGAGGCGGCAATATCGGCGGCGGTAACCCGCTTCTCACCCTCCACCTCCAGCATCAGCTTTCCCGGCTGTTCGGAAAGGGACTTTAACCTCAGCGCCTTAATGTTGAGCAGAAACTCGGTGACGTCCTCCTTGACAAAGGGTATGGTGGAGAATTCGTGCTGAATCCCATCGATTTTAACCCTGGTCACCGCCGCTCCGGGAAGGTAGCCCAGGAGCACGCGCCGCAGGGCATTGCCCAAGGTAACGCCAAAGCCCTTTTCCAACGGCTCGACGTGGAAACGGCCGAAGTTATCCTGGCTGTCCACACACTCTATATTGGCGATAGCCAAACGAGACAACGTGCTACCTCCCTATCAGGTGACTTACCGTGAATAAAACTCAACTATGCTCTGCCCCTGGAATTTAGCCTCGACGTCCTCAGGGGTGGGCGTAGATAAAACCCGACCCACCAGAGTTTCCCCGTCCAGGCTCAACCAGTTGGGGATAACCTTGCTTTCGATATTGTCGGCCACCTGCTGGTAATAACTGGTCTTGGTGCTCCTCTTACTCCAGCCGATGACGTCGCCTTCCTTGACTAAAGAGGAAGGTATATCGTTCTTGCGTCCGTTAATGATAATATGCCCGTGCTGGACCAGCTGGCGGGCTTGGGCGCGCGAATCGGCAAAACCCAGCCGATAGACGACATTATCCAGCCGCCTCTCCAGCAGCACCAGCAGGTTTTCACCAGTGATGCCTATCTGCCGCTCCGCCTGCCCGAAAAGGCGCCGGAACTGCCTTTCCAGGATGCCGTAGCTATAGCGGGCTTTCTGCTTCTCCCTAAGCTGTGCCCCCCGGTCGGAGAGCCGCCGCCGCCGAATGGGCTGCTGCCCCGGTGGCTTGGCGCGCCGTTCGAAGGCGCACTTGGGGGTAAAGCAGCGACTGCCCTTAAGCATTAATTTCTCGCCGCTGCGCCGACACAGGCGACAAACCGCTGATGCGTATCTGGCCATCTACACCCGCCTCCTCTTACGCGGCCGGCAGCCGTTATGCGGGATAGGCGTTACATCCCTGATGCTGGTAACGTTAAGCCCCGAAGCCTGCAGGGAACGAATCGCCGCCTCGCGCCCGCTGCCCGGCCCCTTAACGTAGACCTCCACCTGGCGCAGGCCGTGCTCCATACCCTTGCGCACCGCGTCGCGGGCGGCTAACTGCGCCGCATAAGGGGTGCCCTTGCGCGAACCCTTAAATCGGGCCGAGCCCGAGCTTCCCCAGGCGATAACATTGCCCTGGGGGTCGGTAAGGGTAACTATAGTATTATTAAAGCTGGACGAGATATAAGCCCTCCCCACAGGGATGGACTTCTTTTCCCGCCTTCTCGATTTATTGCGCTTCTTCTGAGCCATGCTACCTCCCCTTTGATTATAACCTCAATTACTTCTTGGTCACGCCTCGATGCTGTCCCCTGCCAGCTACCGTCTTGCGGGAACCGCGCTTGGCGCGGGCATTAGTCCGGGTTCGCTGCCCCCTCACCGGCAAACCGTGGCGGTGCCTTGTGCCCCGGTAACTGCCGATTTCGATGAGGCGCTTTATATTGAGGTCGACCTCTTTCCTTAATTCTCCCTCGACGTTATGCTCCTTATCGATAATCTCGCGCAGACGATTGACCTCTTCTTCGGCCAGCTCGCTCACCTTGGTATAGGGGTCGACCTTAGCCTGGGCCAGAATCTTGTGGCTCAAGGTAGACCCGATGCCATAGATATACTGCAGCGAGAACAAGACCTGCTTATTCTTCGGTATATCAACTCCGGCTATACGCGCCATCTACAATCCTCCTCAAGACAGGGCTTAGCCCTGCCTCTGCTTATGCTTGGGGTTGGAACAGATAACCCTGACCACCCCACGCCGCTTCACTATCTTGCACTTTTCACACATAACTTTAACTGAAGCTCTTACTTTCATAACTACTTCCCCGCACTACTTAAAACGATAGGTAATCCGCCCCCGGTTCAGGTCGTAGGGGGAAAGCTCCACCAGGACCTTATCCCCGGGCAGGATTCTAATGTAATGCAATCTTATTTTGCCCGAAATGTGGGCCAGAACCTTGTGGCCGTCAGGCAGCTCAACCCGAAACATGGCGTTGGGCAAGGGCTCAACCACCGTGCCTTCGACCTCAATGGCCTCTTTCTTAGGCATAAACTCCTTCTCTGGCGGTAAGCACCTCGGCTCCCGCACCAGCGATAGCAATCGTATGTTCGAAGTGGGCGGAAAGGCTGCCGTCGGCGGTCGATACCGTCCACTGGTCGTCGCCGACCCGCGTATGCCAGTCACCCAGGTTAACCATCGGCTCCAGGGCAATGGTCATGCCCTTCTTTAACACCGGCCCCGTCCCCGCCACCCCGAAGTTGGGTATCTGCGGCTCCTCGTGCATCTCGCGCCCGATACCGTGACCGGTATACTCGCGCACCACCGAATAGCCCTTCCCCTCGGCGTAGCTCTGTATCGCCTCCGAGATATCCCCCAGCCTGGCTCCGGGATGGGCGGCGGCGATACCCGCCTCCAGCGCCCCCCGGGTAGTGTCCATAAGCCTCTTAGTCTTCGGGGCTATCTCCCCTACCCCCACGGTAACGGCGGCGTCGCCGTGAAAACCCTGATAAATGGCGCCGAAGTCCAGTGATACTATATCACCTTCTCGCAAAACGCGCTCGCCGGGTATGCCGTGCACTATCTCGTCATTGACCGAGACGCAAAGGTTGGCCGGGAACCCCCGGTATCCCTTAAACGAGGGGGTACCCCCCAGTCTCTCCACCGCCTCGGCGGCGATTACATCCAGTTCTTTTGTTTTCATACCCGGTTTCACCCTTCGGCTCAAGATGTCGAGCACCGTGCCCACAATCTTTCCCGCCTGTCGCATCAGAGCAATCTCTCGCTCCGATTTAATAATGATACTCATTTAACTATAAACGTTCTCCGCCCAGAGCGGCAACTATTCTCTTCCCCACCGCCGCCACGCCCCCATCACCGGCTATCTCCAGCAGCTTGCCGGCCCGGCGGTAATAGTCGATAAGCGGAGCGGTCTCATCCGAGTAGACCTCCAACCGCTTCTTGATGCTATTTTCGGTATCGTCGGGGCGCTGGTAGAGCTCACCGCCGCACCTATCGCACCGCCCCTCCACCCGGGGAGGGGAATCGCTTATGTGGCACGGCGCCTGGCACTGTCGGCAGACCCGCCGCCCGCTCAACCTCCCCAGCAACTCCTTTTCCGATACCTCGATATGCACCACCTTATCTATCGCCTTGCCCTGACGGGACAGGGCTTCGTCCAGGGCTTCTGCCTGCTTCAGATTGCGGGGAAAGCCGTCGAAGACCACCCCTCCCCCACTATCCGGAGCCGAAATCCGCTCCAGGACCATGTCTATCGTTATCTGGTCGGGAACCAGCACCCCCTTCTCCATATAGGACTTCGCCGCTAGTCCCAGCTCGGTCCCCCGCTCCAACGCCTGCCGAAACAGGTCGCCGGTGGCGATATAACCCAGTTTTAGCTTTCGCGCCACACTGGCGGCTTGTGTTCCTTTCCCCGCGCCCGGAGCTCCCAGAAAAACAATATACACCATTATCCCTATTTAATGAAGCCCTCATAGCGCCGCATAACCAGTTGCGCCTCCATCTGCTTCATGGTATCCAGAACCACGCCGACCACGATAAGCATACCCATACTGGATAGCTGTATCACCTGAACATCGGTGACCTCGCGGGCGACAAAGGGTATCACCGCCACTACCGCCAGGAACAAAGCCCCGGCCCAGGTGATACGCTTAATCACCCCGTCCAGATATTCTTTAGTATGCGGCCCCGGCCTGATACCGGGGATGAATCCGCCCTGCCGCTGCAGGGTATTGGGCAAATCCTGCTGCTCGAAGATGACCATGGTATAGAAGAAGGCGAAGCCCACGGTGAGCAGGAAATAAAGCCCCCAGTAGAACAAGCCCAGCGGCAACGCCGCATTGGGATTAAACAGGTTGACGATAAGGTTGGCGAAGTTGGGGTCGGCTCCCACGGGAGCGGCGAAGTAGTTAGCCACCACGCCGGGGAAGATAACCAGCGACATAGCGAAGATAAGGGGTATCATCCCCGCCGTGTTCACCCGCAGCGGTATATGGGTCGAGCCCGCCTGCCGGTACATGCGCCCGCCGCGAAATACGCTCTTTGAATACTGGACGGGGATGCGGCGGTGGGCTTCGATAAAATAGACGATAAACACGGTGGTGGCTAAAGCAATAACAATATAGATGGCCAGACCGCCGAAGTTTTCCTTAGCCAGGAAACCGCTCTGTATCATCTGGGGCAAGCCGGCGACAATGCCGGCAAAAATGATTATGGATATCCCATTGCCAATACCGTGTTCGGTAATACGCTCGCCCAGCCAGACCAGGAACATGGTGCCGGCTATCATCGACATCACCATGGCCAACATGGGCAGGATGGCGGCGCTGCCGACAACGCCCTCGTGCTGCATATAGACCAGCTGTCCGTAGCCGGAAAGCCCCGCCAGGGGAATGGTCAGCCAGTGGGTAATACGGTTAATCCGGTCTCGGCCCGCCTCCCCTTCCTGAGAAATAGCCCTCAGCTTGGGGATAATAGGCACCAGCAGCGTCATAACAATGGACGCCGTGATATAGGGGTAAACCCCCATCGCCGCCACGCTTAAGCGCCTCATGGCGCCGCCGCTGAACATGTCGAGCATGCCCAGCAGGGCGTTGCTATCGAACAGTTCTTTCAAGGCATCGAGGTCTACACCAGGCAGAGGCACGTGAGCCACGAAGCGGAAGATTATCAGGATGCCGATGGTAATAAGAATCCGCCGCCTCAAATCGGGCAGACTGAAGGCGTCAATCATGGCCTGCAGCAGTCGCGGTCTACTTTGCTTCTGGGCCACTGCCCACCTCCTCCACTTTGCCCCCGGCGGCTTCTATCTTGGCTTTAGCCGCCGCCGAAAACTTGTTAGCCTTCACCGTCAGGGCTACTTCCAGCTCGCCGCCGGCCAGAACCTTAACCGGGTGTTTCAGAGACTTTATTATCCCCGCGGCGACTAGCTTCTCCGGCGTCACCTCGCTGTCGGGCTCGAAGACGCCGAGCTTATCCAGCCTGACCAGGCTGTATTCCGTCTTAAAGGGGTTGGTGAACCCGCGCTTGCGCGGCAGGCGCTGGATTAAGGGCAACTGCCCCCCCTCGAAGCCGGGGCGCATCTTGTATCCGGCGCGGGACTTCTGTCCTTTAGAGCCCCGCCCCGAATAGGTGCCTCTGCCGCTGCCGTCCCCCCGGCCCACTCTCTTCCTGTCTTTCTTGGAGCCGGGGGAGGGGGAAAGTTTTTCCTGTAACATCAGTTCAGTTCCTCCACCCTTATCAGGTGCCTCACTTTATCGAGCATGCCGCGCAACGACGAGCTGTCATTATGCAAAACGCTCTTATTCAAGCGGTTAAGCCCCAGGGCCCTCAGCGTTTTCTTCTGGTCCTGGGCATAACCGATGCCGCTCTTAATCAGGGTTACCCGCAACTTAGCCACCGCCAACCTCCTCCTTTTCCTCCCCGGCCTCGACGCCGGTCCTCCTTCGCGCCATCTCCTCTGCGGGAATTTTAAGCTGGCTGAGGCCAAGCATAGCTGCCTTGGCTGTGTTAATGCGGTTGGAACTGCCCAGCGACTTGGTCAGAATATCCTTGATGCCGGCCGCTTCCACCACCGCCCGTATGCTGCCCCCGGCAATAATACCCGTGCCCGGGGCGGCCGGTTTTAGTAATACCTTGGCGGCGCTGAACTTAACCGTTATCTGGTAAGGGATAGTCGTCCCGGCCAGGGGCACCTTGAGCAGGTTCTTGCGGGCGATAGCGTTCGCCTTGCTGATGGCTTCGGGCACGGTGTTAGCCTTGCCCACGCCGATGCCCACGTGGCCATTACCGTCGCCGGTCACCGCCAGGGCGCTGAAGCTGAGGCGCTTGCCCCCCTTCACCACCTTGGTCACGCGGTTGATATAGACCAGCTTATCGTTCAGCGTCAGTTCCGTCGGGTCTATCCTGCTTATAGGTCCTTTCACTTCCCTAAAACTACCCCCTCAAAGAGTCTTTGACTAAAACTTGAGTCCGGCCTCACGGGCCGCCTCAGCCAGGGCTTTAACCCGGCCGTGATATTTGTATCCGCCACGGTCGAAAACGACCTGTTTTATACCTTTATCCAGGGCGCGCTTAGCCACCAGGGTACCGACCAGCCCCGCCCTTGCCGACTTGGCCTTGCCGTTCACCCCGGGCTTTATCTCCCCGTCCAGCGTCGAAGCCGTCACCAGCGTATGCCCCTTATCGTCGTCGATGACCTGGGCATAGATATGGTTCAGGCTGCGAAAAACACAGAGCCGGGGGCTATCAGCGGTACCCGCCAGCTTAGCCCTGACCCGGACGTGCCTTCTTTTTCGTGCTGATTTTAGTCCGCCTTTAACCATTATACCTTCTGACCTATCGCTTTACCCGCTTTGCCCGCCTTAAGGTGGACGGACTCGCCGGCATATCTGATGCCCTTGCCCTTATAGGGGTCGGGCGGGCGGATGGCGCGAATCTCGGCGGCCATCTCGCCGACGACTTCTTTATCGATGCCGCTGACCTTGATGTGATTGCCCCCCTCCACGTCCAGCGTCAGGCCGGGTAAGGGGGTTACCTCCACCGTATGGGAATAGCCGATACGCAGCGTCAGATTATCCCCGGTCTTTTCCGCCCGGTAGCCCACCCCGACGATATCGAGGTGCTTCTCAAAGCCAGCGGTCACCCCCTGCACCATGTTAGCCAGCAGGCTGCGCGTCAGCCCGTGCAGGGAGCGGTGCTCTTTGCTATCACTGGGTCTGGATACCGTGAGCACACTATTCTCCAGCTTAATATTCATATCGGGGTTAAAGCGGCGGCTAAGCTCCCCCTTGGGGCCGCTCACCTTGACCATTTCTTTTGCGATGCTCACCGTGACCGTATCGGGCACGTCTATCGGCATCAACCCTACTCTAGACATTTATATCACCCCTGTTTACCATACGTGACATAGCAGTTCACCGCCGATTCCTTTGCGCCAGGCCTGCTGCCCGGTTATCACGCCCTGGGAGGTGGAGAGAATAGCGATGCCCAGGCCGCCGTGAACGCGGGCAATCTCGTCCCGCCCCACATAAACCCTCAAGCCGGGCTTGCTCACCCGTTCCAGTCCGGAAAGGATGGGCTCATTCTTATCATCGTACCTGAGGTGGACTCGTATGGACCGTTGCGGCTTGCTCTTCAACACCTCATAGTCGGCAATAAAGCCCTCCTTCTTGAGGATGCGGGCGATAGCCAGCTTCATTCTTGAATTTGGCACCAGCACGGAATCGTGCCGCGCCATAATGGCGTTGCGTAACCTGGTCAACATATCGGCTATTGGGTCAGAGATAGTCATATCCACTTCACCAGCTTGATTTTCTTACTCCGGGAATCTGCCCGGCCAGAGCTAACTTCCTAAAACAAATCCGGCATAAGCCAAACTTGCGAATATAGGCTCTAGAGCGTCCGCAGAGCAGACAGCGGTTATGCTGCTGCACCTTGTATTTGGGCGTTCGCTTTGACTTTTCGACTTTTGACTTCTTAGCCATTCCTACTCCGTTTTAGTCCCGGACAAAGGGCATGCCTAACAACTCCAGCAGTTGCCTGCCTTCGTCGTCGGTCTTAGCCGTGGTGCCGATAGACACCTCCAGCCCCCGTACCTTTTCTATCTTATCGTAATCCATTTCGGGGAAGACGATTTGCTCCTTAAGCCCCAGGGTATAGTTGCCCCTGCCATCGAAGGAATCGCGGGAAACCCCGTGAAACTCGCGCATACGGGGCAGGGTGACATTTACCAGCTTATCGAAAAAGTGGTACATGCGCTCCCCGCGCAGGGTCACCTTCATCCCGATGGTCATTCCCTCTCTCAGCTTGAAGGCGGCGATAGACTTCTTGGAACGGGTAGTAATCGGGTGCTGCCCCGTAATAGCCGATAAATCCTTCTCCGCCGACTCCAGCGCCTTGGCATCCTGAATCGCCTCGCCCAGGCCGATATTAAGCACCACCTTCTCCAGGCGCGGTACCTGCATCACGTTCTTATAGCCGAAACTCTCCATCAAGCCGGGCACGACCTCGGTCTTGTATTTTTCCTTAAGCGCCGACATTAATCGACCACCTCCCCGCAAGACTGGCAGAAGCGAACCTTGCGGCCATCAGCCAAAAAGCGCGACCCGACCCGGGCCGGCTTGTTGCACTTATTACATACCAGCATAACGTTCGAGCTGTGAATCAGCGCCTCGCGCTCGATTATACCTGCCTGCCTGACGGCCCCCTTGGCCCGGCTATGCTTCTTGATAAAGTTGATACCTTCCACCAGCAGCCGTTCCTTCTTGGGGTAGACAAAGCGCACTCGGCCCCTTTTCCCCCGGTCCTTACCGGCGATAACCAGCACGGTATCGTTCTTTCTGATATTCATTATGCCTCACAGGACCTCGGGAGCCAGCGAGATAATCTTGGTGAAATCCTTATCTCTCAGCTCTCTGGCTACCGGCCCGAATATCCTCGTCCCTTTCGGATTATTCTTATCGGTTAAAATGACCGCGGCGTTCTCGTCGAACCTGATGTATGAGCCGTCAGGGCGCCGACAGGGCTGGGCACAGCGGACAATCACCGCCCTGACCACCTCCCCCTTCTTGACCACCCCTCTCGGCGTCGCCTTCTTTACCGAGGCCACGATAATATCGCCCACGCGGGCGTATTTCCGCCTGGTGCCGCCCAGGACGTTGATGCACATTATCTCCTTGGCACCAGTGTTATCAGCCGCTTTAAGTCTAGAATAGGATTGAATCATAGCACTCTATTCCGAAGTTTCTTCCTCGGCTTCTTCCTTTTCTTCTTCTTTAGTTTCTGCCTTAGCCTTTTCCTTGGCTTCGGCTTTAGTCTCTTCCTTGACTTTTTCTTTAGCTTCGGCCTTGGTCTCTTCGTTCAATTCTTCTGTAGCTTCGGCTTCGGGTTTGACCTCGGCGGCTGCTTCCTTCTCCTTAGCCTTTTTCTCAGGTATAACCTTGTCCAGGTCTTCCTGGGTTATCTCCCCGGGCGAAATCTCCACCACCTCTCCCTTGGCAACTATCTCAGCCACCCGCCACCGCTTCTCCCGGGAGAGGGGCCTGGTCTCCACGATTCTGACCTTGTCCCCCACCTGGCACTCATTCTTCTCATCATGAGCCTTATACCTGACCACCCGCTTCATTATCTTTTTATACAGCGGATGCCGCTTGGGGCCGGATACCTCCACCACTACGGTCTTATCCATTTTGTCACCCACCACCTGCCCCAATCTGACTTTACGCTTGGTCTCTTCAGTCATCACCTTGTCCCCAGCTCTCTTTCCCTGATTATGGTCTTAATTTTAGCAATCTGCCTTCTGGCCCGGGAAAGCTCGCGGTGGTTCACCAGTTGCTTGGTCTCCAGGCGAAAGCGAAGGTTAAACAGCTCCTGATGAGCCTCCTCCAGTTGCTTGGCTAACACCTCGTTACCGAGGGCACGAATCTCCTCAAGCTTCATCCAGCATCACCCCCCACATCGCTCACGGCGCCCGTATCCCTGGCCACAAACTTGGTGCTTATGGGCAGCTTGTGCGCCGCCAGGCGCATGGCTCCTTTGGCTACATCCTCGCTGACTCCCCCCATCTCAAAGAGCATGCGGCCCGGTTTAACCACCGCCACCCAGTGGTCGGGGGCACCCTTGCCCCCACCCATCCGGGTCTCGGCGGGCTTCTTGGTCACCGGTTTATCGGGATAGATGCGCACCCAGACGTTACCGCCGCGGCGAATGTAACGGGTGATTGCCCGCCGCGCCGCCTCAATCTGTCGGCTGGTAAGCCAAGCCGACTCCAGCGCCTTCAGGCCGAAATCGCCGAAGTCAACGCTATTCCCCACCTGGGCGGTGCCCCGGCGGTGTCCCTTATGACTCTTGCGGTACTTCACCCTCTTGGGCTGTAGCATCTTTCTCCTCTTTATCCTCGGCTATCGGGGCTTTCTCCCCGGTGGTCTTCTTGGTTTTGCGCTTGGTCGTTTTCTTCTCCGCCGCTGGAGCTTTCTTCGGCTTGGCGACTTTCTTCTTCGGTTTTTCGGGTTTTTCCTCAGCGACCGCTTTTGCCTTTGCCTTCGGCTTTTCCTCGGCGACCACTTCTGCCTTCGCCTTCGGTTTTTCCTTAGCGACCGCTTTTGCTTTCGCCTTCGGTTTTTCCTTAGCGACCGCTTTTGCCTTCGGTTTTTCCTCGGTGACTGCTTCCGCCTTCGCCTCTGGTTTTTCCTCGGCGACCGCCTCTGCCTTTGCCTTCTTTGGCGGCGCTACCGGGGGCTTGGGTGCCGCTTCAGCGGCGGCTTCGGGGGCTTCTTCAGCCTCAGGCCGGGTGGCCTCGGGGAGAATATCGCCCCGATAGACCCAGGCCTTGACCCCGATTCGCCCCAGTGTAGTGCGCGCCTCGGTAAATCCGTAATCGATATCGGCCCGCAGCGTATGCAGGGGCACCTGCCCCTGGTGCATAACCTCGCGGCGGGCTATCTCGGCACCACCCAGCCTGCCGGAACAGCTGATTCTCATTCCCTTGGCTCCGGCCTGCATGGTGCGGAACATTGCCTGCTTCATCGCCCGACGGAAAGCCACCCGATGCTCGATCTGTTCAGCCACCGTCTTGGCTACCAGATAGGCGTCCAACTCGGGCTGCTGGACCTCCAGGATACTCAGTTGAATCCTCTTGCCGATAAGGGCTTCCAGTTGCGCCCTCATCTCATCGACCCGCTGTCCCCCTCGCCCGATGACGACGCCGGGACGGGCGGTATGGATGGTTACGGCGACCTTATTCGCCTGGCGTTCGATTTCCACCAGGGAAATACCAGCTTCGGCATATCCGGCGGCAATAGCCTTCCGAAGCTGGAGGTCTTCCTGCAAGAAGTCGATATAGTTCTTGTCGGCATACCACTTGGCCTGCCAGTTGCGCACGACCCCTAGCCTAAAACCGAAAGGGTGGACCTTACGACCCAATTACTCTTCCTCCTCGCTAACGACGACGGTAATATGGCTGGAACGTTTGAGGATACGGTTGGCTCGCCCCCTTGCCCGCGGGCGAAACCTCTTTAACGTTCTCGCATCACCGGTAAAGATGCTTACTATCCTCAAATCGGCCGGTTCCATCTGATAGTTATTCTCCGCGTTAGACGCGGCTGATTTTACCACCTTGGCTATCACTCGGGCGGTGGGGGTAGGCGTGAACTGAAGCATGGTCAGTGCCTCGTCCACCTTCTTGCCCCGTACCATATCCACCAGCGGGCGTACCTTTCGCGGCGATATACCGGTATCTTTAGATACGGCTCTAACTTCCATTTATACTCTAAGGCCTCTTCCTTACCTGGGTCACCTTTTCCCCCCTGGAGCCGTGGCCCCGGAAGGTTCGGGTCATGGCGAACTCGCCCAGCTTATGCCCCACCATATTCTCGGTGACGAAGATGGGCACATGCCGCCGCCCGTCGTGGACGCCGATGGTAAGACCCACCATCTGGGGCATCACGGTAGACCAGCGCGACCAGGTCTTTATCACCGCCTTCTCCCCGGAACGGTTCAGTGCCTCCACTTTCTTGAGCAGCTTGGCGTCAATTGCCGGACCCTTTTTGGTTGACCTCGACATTATGTCACTTCCCTCTACGCTTGACAATCATCCTGTCGGAAGCCTTTGCCTTGCGCGTTCTATAGCCCAGGGCTGGCTTACCCCAGGGTGTCTTCGGTCCGGGCAAGCCTATCGGGGCTCTACCTTCACCACCCCCGTGGGGGTGGTCGCTGGGATTCATCGCCGAACCCCTTACCGTAGGCCGCCAGCCCATCCAGCGTCTGCGGCCCGCCTTGCCCAGATTAACACTACGATGATCGATATTGCCCACCTGGCCGATAGTGGCCAGGCAATCTATACTGACACGCCGCATCTCACCCGAGGGCAGGCGCACCAGGGCATACTTGCCTTCCTTAGCCATCAACTGGGCGGCAACGCCCGCGCTGCGCACCAGCTGGCCCCCTCTCCCTACCTCCATCTCGATGTTATGTATCAGGGTGCCCGTGGGGATTTGCTTCATAGGCAGGGCATTGCCCGGTTTTACCTCGGCATCGGGGCCCGACTTTATGCTGTCGTCCACCTTAAGCTCGTTGGGGGCGAGTATATAGCGCTTATCCCCGTCGGCATAGAAGATGAGGGCGATACGAGCCGAGCGATTGGGGTCGTATTCAATGGCGGCAACGCGGCCCGGGACGCCCAGCTTATCGCGCTTAAAATCCAGTACGCGCAGCCTTCGCTTGGCTCCACCGCCGCGGTGGCGCACCGTTATCTTTCCCTGATTGCTTCGTCCCGCCTTCCTCTTTTTAGGGGCGAGCAGCGACCTCTCCGGCTTGCTCTTGGTTATTTCCTCAAAGCTGGAGCCGGTCATACCCCGCCTTCCGGGAGATGTGGGACGATATTGCTTTAGTGGCACCTAGACCCCCTCGAATAGTTCTATTTTATCTCCGGGCTTAAGCGTGACAATCGCCTTCTTCCAGGACGGGGTCTCCACCATTCTGCCCCGCATCATCCGCCTCCGCCCCGGCACGGTCATCACGTTGACCCGGGTCACGTCAACCTTAAACGCCTTCTCCACCGCCAGCTTAACCTGGTCCTTGTTAGCCGCCGCGGCAACCTCAAAGGCGTATTTGCCCTGAGGCGCCTGGATGGCGGTATTCTTCTCCGTTACCAGGGGACGGCGCAATACCTCAGACAGATGCATGCCCACCCCCCCAGAGCCTCTCGGCGCGGCGCACCGCCGACTCCGTCATCAATAACATCTTATAGGATAGAATGTCAGCCACGCTTAAGGTATGAGCGGGCATGGTCTTAACCCCCGCCAGATTACGTGCCGACTTGACTAAATTCTCCTCCGGCATATCGGTGACGATAAGGGCTGAGGAATTCACCCCCAGCGCCGCCAGCACCCCGGCCATCTCCTTGGTCTTGGGCTGGTCGAAGTTCGGCTCTTCCAGGACTTTAAGCTCAGCGTCTCTCGCCTTGGCCGAGAGCACACACCTTATCGCCAGCTGGCGCATCTTTTTAGGCATGTCCTGGCGGTAGTCCCTCGGCTTGGGCCCAAAGGTAACCCCACCACCCCGCCTTATCGGCGACCGGCGGCTACCCGCCCGCGCCTGGCCGGTGTGCTTCTGCCGGAACAGCTTGGCCGTGCTGGCGGTTACCTCGGCGCGGGTCTGGGTGCTGGACGTGCCCTGCCGGGCGTTTGCCCGCTGCCTGACCAGCGCCTGATGCACCACCGCCTCGTTAAAGGGCACGGCAAAGACGTCGTCACTCAGCTCGATATTCTTAACCACCTCGCCAGCGAGGCTGTAAACCGGAACTTCCACTGTCTTTATTTCTTCCCCTCCCGTTTTTCGATGAGCACCAGCCCGTTTTTGGCGCCGGGGACGGCTCCCCTGACCAGCAACAGGTTGCGCTCCGGGTCGGCTTTATATACCTTCAGGTGACTGACCGTCACCCGGTCGGTACCCATATGCCCCGCCATGCGCATCCCCTTAAGCACCCTACCCGGCGAGGTCGTCGCCCCGATAGAGCCGGGGGCGCGGTGGCGGTCGGACTGTCCGTGGGTCTTGGGTCCGCCGGCAAAGTGATAACGTTTCACCACACCGGCAAAGCCCTTGCCCTTGGAGATGCCGGTAATATCAACCAGGTCGCCCTCCTTGAACAGCCCCACATCCACCTTATCCCCAACCTTAATCCCTTCGGTGTCAGCCACCCTGAATTCCCGAAGATATTGGAACTGCCCCAGCTTCTTGAGGTGCCCCTTGCGGGGTGAGTTAAGCCGTTTCGCTTCGCCGAAGCCAAGCTGAGCAGCCTTATAGCCTTCTTTATCCGCCGTTTTAAGCTGGGTCACCACGCAGGGCCCCGCTTCGATAGCGGTCACCGCTTCGGCTTCGCCCGACTCGGCGAACACCTGCCCCATGCCCAGTTTTCGGCCTATAATTCCTGTAACCATATCCTTACCTATGACTTAATATCTATCTCCACCCCGGCGGGTAGATTCAGGCTGCTCAGGGCGTCGATAGTCTTGGATGTCATCTCCACAATGTCGATTAGTCTTTTATGCGTCCGTATCTCGAACTGCTCCTGCGAGTCCTTGTCGATAAATGGGGAGCGGATAACGCTGAACTTCTGAATGCGCGTGGGCAGCGGCACCGGCCCCACGACCACCGCCCCCGTCCTCTCCACGGCGGCGACTATTTGCTCCACCGACAGGTCGAGAATCTTGTGGTCGTAACCCTTTAGTTTAATGCGAATCTTTTGTTTAGGCATGCTCTACCTCTTTTACCTAGCCATTGCCTTTCCCGTTATCTGGTCGGCCAACTCGGATGGTACCTCGTCATAGTGGTCGAACTCCAGCGAGTAAGCCGCCCGACCCTGCGTTAGCGAGCGGAGATTAGTGGCGTAGCCAAAAGTCTCGGCCAGCGGCACCAGGGCGCGAATAACCGACAGCACATCGCGCGCCCCGACGGACTCGATATGTCCCCGTCTGGAGTTGAGGTCTCCCATTATATCACCAAGGAACGGCTCGGGTGCAACTATTTCCAGTTTCATAACCGGCTCCAGCAGCACGGGCTTGGCTTTAGCCACGCCGTTCCGCAACGCCATGGAACCGGCCATCTTAAAGGCTATGTCCGAAGAGTCGACCTCGTGATAGCTGCCGTCATAAAGGGTGGCTTTGACATCCACTACCGGGTAGCCCGCCACCACCCCCGTCTCCATAGCCTCTTTAATACCGACCTCGGCGGCTTGAATATACTGCTTGGGCAAAGCCCCGCCCTTGATGCGCTCGACGAACTGAAAGCCGCCGCCCCGCTCCATAGGCTCGAGCTTGATAAAGACATGCCCGTACTGGCCGTGCCCGCCGCTCTGGCGGATGAACTTGCCTTCCACCTCAACGGATTGGGTAATCGTTTCTTTATAGGATACCCTGGGTTTGCCTATCTTGGCCTCCACCCCGAATTCGCTGATCAGGCGGCTCACCAAGAATTCCATGTGAAGCTCGCCCATTCCCGAAATAATCGTCTGCCCCGCCTCCTGGTCGTAGGTCACGCGGAAGGTGGGGTCTTCCTCGGTCAGCCTCTGCAGGGCTCCACCCAGCTTGTCCTGGTCGGCTCTAGTTTTGGGCTCGACGGCCACCGAGATTACCGGCTCAGGGAAGCGGATAGCCTCCAGGAGCACGGGCTGGGAGTAATGGCAAAGGGTATCTCCGGTAAAGGTATTCTTAAGCCCCAGGGTGGCGACAATAGCGCCCGCGCCTACCTCTTCCTCCTCCTCCCGCCGATTGGCGTGCATCCGCAGCAGGCGCCCGATGCGCTCCCTCTTGCCGCGGGTGGAATTAAGCACCTGGGCGCCGACCTTCACCGTGCCCGAATATACTCTGAAATAGACCAGCCGGCCGACGAAGGGGTCGGAGACCACCTTGAAAGCCAGCGCCGAAAACGGGGCATTGTCCTTAGGCGGGCGGGCAACCTCACCCCCCACCCTGGTATCGATAGCCCTCACCGGGGGCATATCCTCTGGCGAGGGCAGGTAGTTGACAATAGCATCGAGCAAGGGTCGCACGCTCTTGTTCTTCAGGGCGCTACCGCAAAGAACGGGCACCCCTTTAACCGCCAGGGTTACCCGTCTTAGAGCCTGCCTCAAATCTTCGGGAGTGATAGCGGTGCCCTCAAGATAGAGGGCCAGTATCTGGTCGTCGCTCTCCGCCAGCTTCTCGATGAGCGTCTGGCGAGCCTGGGCACACCTGGCTTGCTCCGACTCGGGGATAGCCATCTCCACGGGCGGCTCCTTGAGGTCGTCTTCGAAACGCCATGCCTTGTTCTCCAACAGGTCGATGACGCCTTCGAAGGAAGACTCGCTGCCCAGCGGCAGTTGTACCACCAGGGGCTTAGCCCTCAGCATCTCTTCAATCATAGAAACCGTGCGCTCGAAATTAGCCCCCACCCGATCCATCTTATTGATGAAACAGATGCGGGGAACGTTATATCTATCCGCCTGGTGCCATACCGTCTCCGACTGCGCCTCGACACCGGCCACGGCATCGAAGACCACCACCCCACCATCCAGCACCCTCAGGCTGCGCTCCACCTCGGCGGTAAAGTCCACATGGCCGGGGGTATCGATGATGTTGATGCGGTGCTCCTGCCAGTAGCAGGTGGTCGCCGCCGCCGTGATGGTAATACCGCGCTTCTTCTCCTCCTCCATCCAGTCCATAACCGCCGTGCCTTCATCGACCTCGCCGATTTTATAGGTGCGACCGGTATGATAGAGTATGCGCTCGGTGACGGTGGTCTTACCCGCGTCAATGTGAGCGATAATAGCAATATTGCGTATTTTATCTAAAGGAAAGCTCCTCGGCATCGTCCTATCCTCTACCAACGATAATGGGCAAAGGCCCGGTTGGCCTCAGCCATCTTGTGGGTATCCTCACGCTTCTTTATGGTTACGCCCTCTCCCCGCGCGGCGTCACTCAGTTCCGCCGCCAGCTTCTCCGCCATAGACTTACCGCCCCGGGCTCGGGCGGAAGCTACCAGCCAGCGTAAAGCCAGCGATAAAGAGCGCTCCGGGCGGACTTCAACCGGCACCTGGTAGGTAGCGCCGCCGACGCGTCGGGGTTTGACCTCAAGTTGGGGAGTGGCGTTCTTAACCGCCTGCTCTAAGGTAGCGGCGGGTTCTTTGGCCCCCTGCGTCTGCATAATGTCGAGGGCGCCGTAGACTATTTCCTCAGCCCGACTCTTCTTGCCCCACTTCATCATCCGGTTAATCAACCGGGCTACGATTTCGTTGTGATACTTGGCATCAGGGGATATCTCTCTTCTTGTGGCACGAGACCGCCTCGGCATTTCTTCCTCCTATTCCTCAGCCGCCGCTTCAGTCGCCGCCTCCTCCACCACTGCCGCCTCCTCGACTATGCCTCTAGCAGACCGTTTACTTCCGTACTTACTGCGCCCCTGACGCCGATTAGCCACACCGGTGGCGTCCAGAGCGCCGCGGATAATATGGTAGCGAACGCCGGGCAGGTCTTTGACCCGCCCGCCGCGAATAAGCACTACCGAGTGTTCCTGAAGCTCATGCCCCTCGCCGGGGATATAAGCGGTTACTTCTATTTGATTGGTCAGGCGCACGCGCGCTATCTTGCGCAACGCCGAATTAGGCTTCTTGGGGGTGGTGGTCTTAACCTGCACGCAGACCCCACGCTTCTGGGGGGAGCCTTTCCCCGTCACCATTCTATTCCGTAGCGCGTTATAGCTAAGGAGCAACGCGGGCGCCTTGGTCTTCTTAGCCGCCCGGCTCCGCCCCTTGCGCACTAATTGGTTAACCGTAGGCACTTTTTAGTTCTTCCTCCCGTTTACACAATTTAAATGGATGAGCCATAGCTCATCCATCGCAAGCTGACGTTCTTGATTGAGCCTTCAAGATTTCAATCTTTAACTGTCAGCCGAATTAACAAACGGCAACTTGATATACTACCACAGCCAGCGGTTAGCTGTCAATAACAAATAGCTAAAATTTATACAGAATTTATGAATAGATCGTCTTGACAAAGCCACGGCACTATGTTAGTATTTGGCTGCCTATGAATAGCGTTGATACATAACTAGGGTCTCTGGTGATTTAACCAAGAACGGCTTGGTGATAAATCGCCAAGCCGTTTAGTTATGTGTTAAGCACCTTAACAATTGAATATCGAGTGACTAATATCAAATCTGAAGCAGGTCAAGCGGGAAAGGGCACATGGTGGATGCCTTGGCATCAAGGGCCGATGAAGGACGTAGCAAGGCTGCGATAAGCCTCGGTCAGCTGCCTAGCAAGCTTAGCCGTGGATATCCGAATGGGGCAACCCACCCAGGTAAAACCTGGGTACCCCCAGCTGAACACATAGGCTGGGTGGAGGTAAGCAGGGGAAGTGAAACATCTCAGTACCCTGAGGAAAAGAAATCAAGAGAGATTCCCTGAGTAGTGGCGAACGAAAAGGGAACAGCCCAAACCCTATAAGCTTAACGGCTCTGGGGCCTATGCTTATAGGGGGTTGTAAGTCAGGCAAGACCCATCCCAGAATAGGTCAAGGAGTTACAAACCCAACCCTAGTTGAAGGTCCCTGGAAAGGGCAACCATAGAGGGTGACAGTCCCGTAAACGAAAGGGGTAAGCTCCTAGCCTGCACTTGAGTACCACGGGACACGAGAAATCCTGTGGGAATCCGCCCTGACCACAGGGC
>CAZPLG010000013.1:0-14476 GCA_964587415.1 uncultured Dehalococcoidales bacterium
ACCCCGATAGCGAAGATAACCCAGTACATATAAGAACCCCTGCCGTTTTAGCCCTAAAAGGCGCTAATTTCGCCAAAAAATAAGAGGCTTTTAACATTATGTTTAGTTGTTTCTACTGAAGCCCCACGCCTGACGGTCATAGCTAACTTTACAATAAACAGGCAAAATCACTGAAAATGGCTAGATGGTTATGTCAACTCCCCTACCTAGTGTATGGATAAGTGGGCTCGGTAGGATTCGAACCTACGACCAATCGGTTATGAGCCGACCGCTCTAACCACTGAGCTACGAGCCCCCACGAGGCTATCCCCTTCTTTAAAAGCCCGCCTTCTTCAGGTGCTTTTCCACCCTGGCCAGTAGCTCGTCAGGGCTGACGGGCTTATCGATATAGTCCTCGGTCTCAAGTTCCATCCCCCGGCTGACCGGTATCGAGGTCTCCCTGCCCTTGGTGGCGAAGGCGGTTAGCATCAGGGTGGGGATTTTTCTGAGCTGGGGGTCTTTCTTGAGCTGCTCGGCGGCGCTAAAACCGTCCTTGACCGGCATTATCACATCCATAAGAATAAGGTCGGGCTTTTCCTCCCTGGCTTTGCGTAGCCCCTCATCCCCGTTGGAGGCAATAATTATCTGGTAAGGCTTACTCTCCAGGACGATCCTGGTCGATTCGATAAAGTCTTTATCGTCGTCAACGAGGAGGATTTTAGCTCTCTTTTCCATGAAGTCACCCCTTCAGGACTTTTTCTTCTTAATGAGCCGCTCTACCCTCTCCAGCAGTATGTCGGGGCTGAAGGGCTTCTCCACATAGTCGTCCACGTCCAGTTCCAGCCCGGTCTCCAGCTCGTAACGGCGGCGGCTGGCTTCCTCTCTCACCGATGTTAGAATCAAAATGGGCACGTCGCGGTACTTCGACCACCTCGGGTCCTGCAGCTCCTTGCATACCGCCCAGCCGTCCATCTTGGGCATCAACAGGTCTAGAATCATCAGGTCCGGCTTCTCCGCTTTGAGGTTAGCCAGGGCTTCAATACCATCCCGGGCGGTAACTACCTCGTAGTCCTGGGACTCTAAAATCATGGTTACCGCATCCAGGATATCAGGGTCATCGTCAACTACCAAAATCTTCTTCGTCATAGCTCTCCTTGCCATTATAATACAGGTCTGGGCAATAATCCAGCCTGTTCTACGATTTCAGGTACGATGTCTTCCCACCCCACCGCCATGATATGGACGCCGTGAATACCGGGGATTTCCTTGACCTGCTCGATAATCTCCACGACTATCTTTACCCCCTCCACCTTGGCGTCCTGAGCCTGCTCCATCCGGGTCACCACCTCGTCGGGGACGGCTACCCCCGAAACATAGTCCCTCATGTAGCGGGCCATACCCGCCGACTTTATGGGTATTACCCCGGCCAGTATATGCGTCTGCTTATCCAGCCCGCGCTCGACAACCATCTTCATCCACCTGGCGAACTTGGCGATGTCATAGACCGCCTGGGTCTGAATAAACTCGGCCCCCGCCTTCACCTTCTTAGCCAGTCGGGCGACGCGGAACTCGAAGGGGTCGGCGTAAGGGTTAGCCGCCGCCCCGATAAACAGCGGCACCTCCCCCGAGATATCCTCGCCGCAGAGAAACTTCTTCTCGTCCCGCATGGCTTTCAGGGCTTGAATCAACTGTATGGAGTCGATATCGAAGACATTCTTAGCCGTGGGGTGATTGCCGAACATCTGATGGTCGCCGGAAAGGCAGAGTATATTGCCGATACCCAGCGCCACCGCCCCCAGCACATCGCTCTGAATAGCAATACGGTTGCGGTCGCGGCAGACTATCTGCATTACCGGGTCGACGCCCTGCTGCTTCATAATCACACAGCCCGCCAGGCTCGACATACGCACAATAGCCGTCTGGTTATCGGTCACATTGGCTGCGTCACAGCAGTGACGCAGCGCCTCGGCCTTCCTCTGCATTACGGCGGCGCTCGTCCCCTTAGGAGGCCCCGCCTCGGCCGTGACGGCAAACCTGCCGCTCTCCAGGACCTTTTCCAGGTTCGTTCCCGCTTTCATCGCCTCACCTCCGTTTGCTTCTCTTCCTGGGCAGGGTAAAGCTAAACTTGCTCCCTTTACCCGTCTCCGGGCAGGGGCTTTCCACCCAAATCCTGCCCCCGTGCGTCTCCACAATCCTCTTGGCTATGGACAAGCCCAGCCCCGTTCCCTTTATCTCCACGTTGCTGGCTCTAAAGAAGTCCTCGCAGATATGGGGCAGGTCCTCGGCGGGAATGCCGATGCCGGTGTCCATAACCTCGATCTTTATCTCCTTATCGTCCTGGCTCACCCTGACGGTTACCGTGCCCTTGGGCGTATAGTTGAGGGCGTTATTGAGCAGGTTGGTCATAACCTGCTGGAGTCTGGGTGCTGAGCCGCGAATCTGGGGAAGGGAGCGTGGCATTTCCACCTTCAACTTCACCTTCTTTTGCTTGGCCAGGTCGAGCATATCCCCGACTGCGGTCTCGATTACCTGCTTCAAGGAGACGTCTTTCATTTCCTGGATCATCTGCCCGGTTTCAATACGCGGAATATCCAGCAGGTCGCTAATCAGGGACAGTAGTTCTTTAATCCTCTGGCTGCTTCTCTCCAGCATGCCTCTCTGCTTCTCGGTGATCTCCCCGGCAAAGCCGCCGAGCATAACCCAGAAATAGCTCTGAATAGCGGTCAGTGGTGCTTTCAGGTCGTGAACCGTTACCCCCAGGAATTGAAGGAAACGGTTCCGGGCTTCTTCCATCTTGGCTATCTCCTGGGAAGCCTGCTCCAGCTCCCTGGTTCTCTTGCCCAGAAGGCGCTGGCTCAACTGCATCACTTCTCGCTGCCTCTTTCTCAACTCACCGGCCACGGAGGTAGCCATATAGGTGGTGGCGAAGAGGGCGCTGCCCAAGACAACCAGCATCGCCAGTATATAGCCCCCCTCCCGATAAAGCCCCGGGTCGGCAAATCCGGCCAGGTTTATATGGGGTATCACCCCGGCATACTCCAGCCCCACCAGCAGCGAAATCATGACGATCACAGAGGTGGCTAGCAGGTACACCGAAGTATAGTGAAGGATTATACTGGCGCCGATGATGTGCAGCACAAAGTAGAAGATAAAGGGGTTCTCGATCCCCCCCGTAAAATGAATCAGCACGGCGAACGCCGCCAGGTCGAGCAAGAGGTGAATGGTGCCGTAGATTCTAGCCCTGCGGATGGCAAGGCTGGCCGGCGTCTGCCTCAGGCTCCGCGCCTGGAAGAGGAGCACCAGGTTGCACAGGGCGACAAAGGCGCATACCCCGTAGGCAGGTGCGGTGGGAAACTCGACGCCGAATATCCTCGAAGCGATGAAGGTGGCCGCCAGGATACCCAAGACGGTAATCCACCTTACGGTGACGAATACCCTGAGCCACATCTTGAAAGCGGCTTCTTCAGAGCGATGCTCGTGCTCACCGCCTTCAGCCAGGAAATCGCTGTCTTTATCGTTAGTCATTGGTTTCATCCGAGAGGACGAATCGGCGGGGGCCTCCGGAAGTGCTGGTGCTCCAGTCCCGCACCGGCACAATCTCCTCCATCTTATCCAGTTGCCCCAGCGCCTCCAGGCGGTCGTAAATCAGCTGCCAGGCGCAGGGCGTATCGGGCGATACTTCGCACTTGCCGTCAACCGAGCCGCCGCAGGGCCCGTTTAGCAGGCTCTTGGCGCACCTTACCAGCGGGCATATACCCACCGTCGTGGCCAGAATGCAGTTCCCGCACTGCATACAGACCTCGATAAAATGCCCCGGTGTCTCCTCTTTACCCACAAACAGTGTATTCAGCGCCGGATAGACGGGCTTATCGCTGTACATACTAACGGTCTGGACGCCGAAGGCGCAGCTCATCACCAGTATGGCATCGGCTTGCTCAACGGCTTCGGCATTCTCCGCCAGGGCTTCGCGGGTAAGCTCATCACAGGCGGTGGGGATAACCATCCACCCCGTAACCTTCTTGCCCTCCGCCTCCAGCTTCTCTTTCATCTCCAGCACCTCGGCCTTGCCACCGGTGTGGCATATGGTGGCGCAGGTACCGCAGCCGATAAGATACACCTTTTTCCCCTCGCCCAGGCTCGGTAAAATCTCTTCCAACGGTTTTTGCTTGGTTACTGTTATCATAGCCACCCCTAACTCTGTTGAATGCGGTTCTCGTATTCGCCTCTAAAATGCTCCAGGCTGTCCACTACCGGAATCGGAGCCGCCTGCCCCAGCCCGCATAGCGAGCAAAGCATCATGGTTTCGGATAGCTCCTCCAGAACTTTAATGTCTTTCTCCACCCCCTCCCCCCGTGCCAACCTATCCATGGTCTCGGCCATCACCTCAGTACCCTCGCGGCAGGGAGCGCACTTGCCGCAGGACTCCTCGGCCAGGAACTTCATCGTCTTGCCCACGATATCAATAATATCACGGCTTTCATCGAAGACGGTGATAGCACCCGCCCCCAGAACGCTCTCAAACGATAAGGGGGTATCGAGCAGGGCATAAGGCATAATTCTCCCCGTGGCGCCGCCTATCTGCACCGCCTTGACCCTCTCAGCCTTAGCCAGATCCTCGACTAATTCTCTAAGCGGGCTGCCCAGGACTAATTCGTAGACGCCGGGCTTAGCCACGTCTCCGCTAACCGAGAATACTTTAGTTCCCTTGCTTTTCTCCGTGCCCATCTTGCCGAACCACTCGGCCCCGTTGAGTATGATACGGGGTATATTGGTCAGCGTTTCCACGTTGTTGATGATGGTCGGCTTGCCCCAGAGACCGCTCGTCGGCGGGAAAGGCGGACGGTAGCGCACTTCGCCCCTTTTACCCTCGATTGAATCCATCAGCGCCGACTCCTCGCCGCAAACATAGGCTCCCGCGCCCTCGCGAACCTCGATATCGAGGTGGTCTAAAAAGCCCTTCTTTTTGGACTGAGCGATAGCATTCTTAACTAAGTCGAGCAGGAAGTGATACTCGGCGCGGAGGTAGATATAGGCTTTCTTAGCCCCGATAGCGTAGCCGGCGATAGCAATACCCTCGATGAGGCTGAAGGGGTCGTTTTCCAGGATATACCTGTCCTTGAACGTCCCCACCTCCCCCTCGTCGGCGTTGCAGATAACGTATTTCTCATCGCCCTTAGCTTTGCCGGCTAATTCCCACTTCAAGCCACAGGGAAAGCCAGCCCCTCCCCTGCCCCGCAATCCCGACACCTTGACCTCTTCGATAACCTGCGTAGCGGGGAGCTTCAGCGCTTTTTTGAGCGCCTTAAAGCCGTCCACCTTCAGATAGCTGGCTATGTCTTTGGGGTCGATAACCCCGCAGTTCTTTAATACTACCCGCTTCTCCATAATTATTTATACGCCTTTAGTATTTTAGCTATCTTCTTCGGCGTCAGGTTGCCGTGGACGTCGCTGTTTACCATCATCGCCGGCGCTTTATCGCAGGCGCCGATGCAATTGGTCAACTCAAAAGAGAACCTGCCGTCAGGGGTGGTCTCGCCGGGTTGAATGCCGATTTCCTTCCGCACGTTGTCGATAATAGTCTGGGCAGATTTAAGCAGGCAGGGCAAGCTCTTACAAATCCTGATGACGTTCCTGCCCTGCGGCTTGGTGTAGAGGAAAGAGTAAAAGCTGGCGACCCCGTAGACCTCGCCTATCGAAATGTCCAGGGATTCCGCCAGCTCGGTGATGGTCTCGGTGGATATATGCGCCGACTTAGCCTGTGCTGTCTCCAGCAGCACCAGCAGCTTTCCCCACTCCCCGGTTCGGCCGGTTTTATTCATCTCCCCCACCCTCCTAAGACCAGAGAATTAATTAGTTACGACTAAGGGCTTTCCTTTTTGGGCTGCTTTCGTCTCTCTCGGCTGGCTCAACGCCCCTGTCGGACAGTAGGAGATACAGACACCGCAATCTCGGCAAACTTCTTTATCTATGGGCTGGTCGAAGTCGACAATAATCTTGGAATCAAAGCCCCGGTAGGCGATAGCGAAAACGTCGTGCCCGGCAACCTCGTTACAGGCACGGACGCAGCGGCGGCACAAGATACACTTGGTCAGGTCGCGGACGATATAGGGGCTGACATCCTCAACGGGGTAATAACGCTTCTTCACCTGGAATCGGGGCAGCCCCACATCGAGCTCGGCGGCGATTTTGCGCAATTCGCACATATTGGCTTTGTCGCACATATAACAGGCGCCGCTGTGACTGGCGAGCAAAAGCTCGACTATGACCTTGCGACTGGCTAAGACCTTGGGGGAATGGGTGTGGACGACCATGCCGTCGCTGATGGGCGTGTGGCAGGAGCCGACCAGCGTCCGCGAGCCTTCCACCTCGACCACGCAGACACGGCAGGCACCGAGGGGAGATAAATCCGCGTGGTGGCAGAGCGTGGGAATAGCGACGCCGTTTTCCTGCGCCAGCTCAAGAATGGTCTGCCCCGGGCGACCACTCACTTGAGTCCCGTTTAACGTCACCTGTAGTTTCACAAGTTACCACCTTGGTCTATGCCTTATTTACCCTCACGGCACAGACCTTGTACTCGGGTATCTTGGCTATCGGGTCGAGGGCGGGATTAGTCAACCGGTTAGCCGGGCTTTCGGCGAAGTGGAAGGTCATAAAGACCACTCCTGTAGGCGAAGCCTCGGTCACATTAGCTTTAGCCACCACCTCTCCCCGCCGCGAGGCGACCTTTACCCTGTCGCCATCGACGATACCCAGTTTAGCGGCATCGGCGGGGTTCATCTCCACCTCCCCTTCCTTCTTTAAGACGTTCAACCCTTCCACCCTGCGGGTCATGGTACCGGTGTGGAAGTGATAGAGGCTGCGCCCGGTGGTCAAGACCAATGGGTACTGCTTATCGGGCAACTCCATCGGCGGCTTATATTCCAGCGGGATAAACTGTCCCTTGCCGCGGGTGAACTGCTGGGTATGCAGTATAGGCGTCCCCGGGTGGTCGGGGGTGGGGCAGGGCCACTGCAAGCCGCCCTTTTCTATACGCTTAAAGCTAATCCCCCCGTAGCTGGGGGTAACGGAGGCAATCTCTTCCATAATCTGGGAGGCATTCTTAAAGTCAAAGCCCTTGCCGCCCATCATCTTGCCCAGCTGGCAGCTAATCAGCCAGTCGGCTCGGCTCTCTCCCGCTGGCTCAACCGCTTTTCTCACTCTCTGCACCCGACGTTCGGTATTGGTAAAGGTGCCCTCCTTCTCGGCAAAGCTCACCCCGGGCAGGACGACATCGGCCAGCCTGGCTGTCTCGGAGAGAAAGATATCCTGAACCACCAGGAAATCCAGCTTATCAAGTGCCTCTTCGGCGTGGGTGATATCGGGCTCGCTGAGCAGCGGGTTCTCCCCGATAAGATACATTGCCTTTATCTTGCCCTTATAGGCGGCTTCGACCATCTCGGTGACAGGCAGCCCCGCTGACGGCGAAAGCGAGCCGCCCCAGGCAGCCTCGAACTTAGCCTTAACTTTGGCATCGGTCACCGCCTGATAGCCGGGGTAGACATTGGGCAGAGCGCCCATGTCACAGGCGCCCTGGACATTATTCTGTCCCCTCAGGGGGTTCACCCCCGAAGCCGGCTTGCCGACATTACCGGTGAGCATAGCCAGGTTGGCGGTCGCGATAACGTTATCCGTGCCGTGGGAGTGCTGGGTAATGCCCATAGCGTAGAGGATGGCCGACGGCTTCTCGTTGGCATATATACGTGCCGCCTCGGCTATTTTCTCTTTGGGTACGCCCGTAGTCCGCTCCACAAAATCCAGGTCAAAAGCTTTGAGTGATGCCTTAAAAGCTTCGAAGTTCTCGCACCTTTTATCAATAAAGGACTTGTCGAGCAGACCTTCATCAACGATAACCCGCATCATGCCCATTAACAGGGCGACATCGCTGCCCGGGTTATGCCGCAGCCAGAGGTAAGACCAGCGCACCAGGTCGATTTCGCGCGGGTTAGCCACAATCAGCCTGGCTCCGTTGTCCACCGCCCGCTTCAGCTCCAGGGCGATTATGGGATGGGCTTCAGTGGTGTTGGTGCCGATGGCAAAGATGCAGCCGGCATCCCTGAACTCGCCGAAGGAGTTGGTCATCGCTCCACTGCCGAAGCTCTGCACCAGTCCGGCCACGGTGGGAGCATGGCAGAGACGCGCGCAGTGGTCGACATTATTGGTCTTTAAGACAGCGCGGGCGAACTTCTGGGCAACATAGTTATCCTCATTGGTGCACTTGGCGGAGGAAACCACCGCCAGCTCGTTGGGCTTATAGCCGCCCAGCTTCTGGCTAACCAGCGTCAAAGCCTCATCCCAGCCCGCCTCGACGAACTTGCCGTTCTTCTTGATGAGCGGGGATTTCAGCCTGTCTTCGTGGTTAATAAAGTCAAAGCCGAAGCGCCCCTTGACGCATAAAAAGCCGTTATTGACCGTGCCCTCACGCTTACCGCGCACGCTGATTACCTTCCCGTCCTTAACACCCAGATAGAGGCCGCAGCCGACCCCGCAGTAGGTGCAGGTGGTAGCCACCTCCTCCTCGGGACGCTCGGTCACCTTGGGCATAAGCGCTCCCACCGGGCAATGAGCCACGCACTCACCGCAGGAGACGCAGTTGGAATCTATTATCGGCCTATCACCGAAGGTGGCTACCTTGCTGTCGAAGCCGCGGTTGATTATAGCCACCGCCCCCACCCCCAGCACCTCGTCGCAAACCCGCACGCACTTACCGCAGAGGACGCACTTATCCAGGTCGCGGTAGAAGAAGGGGTTGCTGGTATCGACCGGGTAAGATCTCTCCGTATGCTTGAAGGGCAGCTCGGTAATGCCCAGGTAGTCGACGATGTCCTGCAGCTCACAGTGCTCGTTCTTGGCGCAGGTTACGCAGCGCTCGGTCACGGCCACGTTGCGCAGGCAGATGTCGAAGGGCCCGCAGCGCTCGCGGCGGTGGCAAATCAGGCACTCGCTGGGGTGGTCGGAAAGGAGCAGCTCGACGACGGTGCGGCGCACCTCGTTTACAGCCTCGGTGTTGGTTTTAACTATCATGCCCTCGGTGGCGGGGGTGGTGCAGGAGGTGGGAAAGCCGCGCATCTTCTCAATCTCAACGATGCAAAGGCGACAGCCGCCGTAGGGTTTAAGGTCGGGGTCGGCGCAGAGGGTGGGAATGTAGATGCCCGCCGACTGGGCGGCCTCAAGCACGGTCATACCCGTACTGGCTTTAACCTCCTGGCCATCGATAGTTAGCCTGATTTCCGCCAACATAGCCTCCTTAAGCTACTCTTCTCTCTCTTCAAGGTCGCACCTCAGGCACCGCTCCGCCTCTTTTATCGCCATCTTGCGGCTCAAGCCCAGTTCCACATCCTCGAAGTTTTTAATCCGTTCGGCGGCGGGCGGCGCTGGTATCGCTACCCGCATCTCTTCCTCCGCTTCCTCCAGTGGCTTCATCGCCTCCTCGGGCGGTGCCAGTGTCTCTTCGATGTCCCCCTCCCCGCCCAAATACTTATCTATGGATACTGCCGCCAGACGGCCGTGGGCAATGGCTTCGATTACCGAAGCCGGGCCCTTGACCACGTCGCCGCCGGCAAAAACCCCTTCTTTATCCGTCGCCAGGCTATCGGGGTCGACATCGATGGTGTTACCCCGTCCCAGCGACAGGTTAAAGCGGGATGGAATCTCAGGCCTCTGGCCGATAGCGGCAATAATGGTATCGAAGCTCATGGCAAACTCGCCGCCCTCGATAGGCTCGGGGCGGCGCCGCCCGCTGGCGTCTATGTCGCCCAGGCTCATGGCGGCGCACCCCAGCTCCAGCTTACCGCTCTTGGTGGTTATCCTTGAAGGCGCCGCCAGAAAGCGGATCTTGACGCCTTCTTCGATAGCCCCCTCGATTTCCTCGGCGCTGGCGGGCATTTCATCTTTAGTGCGACGATAGACGATGGTCACCTCTTTAGCGCCCAGGCGCAGGGCGGTTCGCGCCGAATCTATAGCCGCGTTACCGCCACCGATAACAGCTACACTATCCCCCACCCCCACCTTCTTACCCAGGCTCACCTCGCGTAAAAAGGTAACGCAGTCCATCACCCCCGGGCTATCCTCGCCCTTGACCCCTATCTTGAGGCCTTCGTGGGCGCCCATAGCCAGAAAAACAGCGTCGTAGCCCTGAGTAAATAAGTCGTCTGTAGATTCGACTCTTGTATTTGTCTTTATGTCAACTCCAACCGCCTCTATCTCCCTGATGTCGTTTTGTAAAACGTCTTTGGGTAGGCGGTAGTCGGGAATAGCCACCCGCATCATACCCCCCACCTCGGGCAGGGCTTCGAAGACGGTCACCTTGTGCCCTAACTTAGCTAAGTAGAAAGCGGCGGTAAGTCCGGCCGGACCCGAGCCGACGATAGCCACCTTTTTGCCAGTAGCCGGCGCAATTCTTGAGTTCTGTTTCCACATACCGTTACCGTTATCGACGGCAAAGCGCTTTAATACCCTGATGCCGATAGCCTCATCGAGCAGGCCCCGACGGCACTTAGCCTCACAGGGATGGATGCAAACGTAGCCGCAGACCGAGGGGAAGGGAATCTTCTCTCTGATGACGGCTAACGCCTCGCCCGGCTTACCCTTGGCGATAAAGCGAATATAGCGGGGCGCATCCACGCCCGCGGGACAGGTATGGGTACAGGGAGCGCTGACTATTCCCTCGCACACCGCTGCCCGGCAGTGGTGGTTCTTGATGTGCTCCTCGTATTCGTCGCGGAAATAGCGGATGGTGGTCAGAACCGGATTAGGCGCTGTCTGCCCCAGACCGCAGAGCGAGCCGGCTTTAATCTGCTCGCTCAAACTCAAAAGCAGGTCGATATCCTCCATTTTGCCCCGGCCGTGAGTAATGTCGTTGAGGATATCCAGCATCTGCTTCGTCCCCAGGCGGCAGGGTATACACTTGCCGCAGGACTCGTCCTGGGTAAAGGAGAGGAAGTAGCGGGCGACATCGACCATGCAGGTGTCCTCGTCCATGACCACCATACCCCCCGACCCCATTATAGAGCCCGCCTGAGCCAGCGTTTCGTAGTCGACAGGCTGATTTATCAGGCTGGCGGGCAGGCAGCCGCCCGAAGGACCTCCGGTCTGAACCGCCTTGAACTTCTTGCCGTTGGGGATGCCCCCGCCGATTTCATAGATAATCTTTTGCAGTGGGAAACCCATCGGCACCTCGACCAGGCCGCTGTTGGCAATCTTGCCCGTGAGGGCGAAAACGACGGTTCCTTTGCTCTTCTCGGTGCCTATCTGGGAGTACCAGTCGGCGCCCCTGGCGATAATAACCGGTATCGTCGCCAGCGATTTAACGTTATTGATATTACTCGGCTTGCCCCATAATCCCGACTGAGCGGGGAAGGGCGGGCGCGGGCGGGGCATTCCCCGCTTGCCCTCGATAGACGCCATCAGCGCTGTTTCCTCGCCGCAGACAAAGGCACCAGCGCCCTCCTTGACGTGGAGGTGAAAACTGAAATCGGAGCCCAGTATTTTATCGCCCAGGAACTCCTTCTCTTCAGCCCGCTTGATGGCCAGCCGCACCCTTTTCACCGCCAGCGGGTATTCGGCCCTGATGTAGATATAGCCCTCGGAGGCGCCGATGGCGTAGGCGGCGATAGCCATCCCCTCGATAACGGTATGAGGGTCGCCCTCCATGGTGCTGCGGTCCATAAAAGCCCCGGGGTCGCCCTCGTCGGCGTTGCAAATCATGTATTTCTGATCGCTCTTAGCCCTAGCGCAGAACTCCCACTTCTGGCCGGTGGAAAAGCCGGCCCCTCCCCTCCCCCGCAGGCCCGAAGCCTTGACCTCTTCGATGACCTGCTCCGGTGTCATCTCTCTTAACACCTTGCGCAGCGAGTCGTAGCCGCCGGTCTTGACGTAGTCCTCGATTCTCTCCGGATTGATGCGCCCGCAGTTACGCAGTATCAGGCGCGTCTGCTGTTTGTAGAAGGTTATATCCTTGTGGTAGGGTATGGCTTCGTCGGTGACGGGGTCGTGGTAGAACAGGCGCGCCACCGGCTTGCCGTCGCGAAGGTGGGAATGGACAATCTCGGGCACATCATCGACGGTAACCTTGGTGTAGAAGATGCCCTCCGGCTCGACGACGGCGATGGGCCCCTGCTGGCAAAAGCCGTGGCAGCCGGTAAAGTCCACCGCCACCCCCTTCAAGCCCATCTCGGCTACCTGTTTTTCCAGGGCTTCCCTGATTTCAAATGCCTTGCCGGAAACACACCCCGTCCCGTTACAAACCAGGATGGTACGCTTATTGTCCACCCGGCTAGCTGGCTTTGGCTTCGACACCAACTACCTCCGCAACTTTCTTGGTCGTCATCTGACCGTAGGTCTCGTTATCCACTCTCATCGTCGGCGCCAGGGCGCAGGCGCCGATGCAGGCTACCGTTTCCAGACTGTATTCCATGTCCTCGGTATTCTCTCCGGGCTTAATGCCCAGCCGCCTTTCAATCTCTTTGAGAATGCGCGCCCCGCCCCGCACGTGGCAGGCCGTCCCCCGACAAACGACTACCTTCCTGCGACCGGTGGGGGTAAGCTTAAACTGAGCGTAAAAGCTGCTCACCCCGAAAACGGTGCTCTCGGGCAGCTTCAAAAACCGGGCAATCTTCTGCATCGCCTCGGCGGGCAGATAGCCGAACTTCTCCTGGGCTTCCTGGAGTATGGGGATAAGGTTGCCACTATCACGGCTGTAGTTGGCGGTTATTCCCTCCGACTCTTTAGCGAAATCGACTTCCACTGGAGTCTAACTCCCTTCCTTCAACAGTCTGACCAGCTTCCAGGCGATTCTCTCGCAGAGCACGTTTATGTCTTCGATAGAGAGGTAATCGGAGACGGTAGCATCGAACATTATGCTGCCGTCAGGGGGAAACTCCTCATCACCCCGCCAGAGGACAAAGGTTATGGGCACCCGCTTGAAGGCGTTTACGGTCACGGCCACATCGCCGTAATCGGCTTTGACGCCGCCCAGCTCTTTAGCGGCCTCTATCAGTTTCTTCGGCTCGCTCCCGAAATGATCGACGAGCGGCTTTATCGCCCTCTTATGAAAGGTGCGAAAATAGCCAACTCCCTCGGGCAGTTCCTTGTAGGCGATGGACTTATTAGCCAGCGGCGTGCCTTTGGCTTGAGTTATATAGTGCAGCTGCAGAATCTTGTCCTTCAGGGGAACCTCTTCGTCGCTATCCTGTAGGGAAATCGCCACCTCGGGCAGGCTGATTCGATAGGTGCGGTTCAGGTAGTCGAGGGTGATTACCGGATGGGAATCTATCACCTTGTAGTCGGCGCCGCTGTGGCGACAAAGTCGCTCAATGCCTTCAGCTTCCGCCAGCTGCTGGCTGGCAATCTTATAGGCAAAATTATAGCCATATTCGTAATTCTTTCCGTCAGGCACTGAGAGCAAACTATTATTCATCCGGCAATCAGATTAACCGCTATAATTATATTCCCGCCGCCTCCAGCACCAGGGGTACCTTCTTCTCCCAGCCGATAGCCATGATATGCACCCCCTGACACATATCCTTCAGCTCCTTGATTAAGTCGGCGGCTATTTCTATGCCCATCTGGGTCTTATCCTCAGCGGCGGTCATCTTCTCAATCAGCTCCTCGGGCACAAAAACGCCCGAAACGTTCTTGTTCATAAACTTAGCCATACCTGCCGATTTCAGGGGTATTATCCCCGCCAGGATGGGAACACCGAATTTTCCCGCCCGTTTCATAAACTTGGCGAAGGCGTCAGGGTCATATATAGCCTGTGTCTGGAAAAAGCGAGCGCCGACTTTGATTTTCTTCTCCATCTTTATCAGCTGCAACTCGCGGGCGGCTTCGGTATCCGCCCCCGGATTGACCACTGCTCCAGGGAAGAAACTGGGCTTTCCCTTGAGCTCGTTACCCTGCATGTCGTAGCCTTCGCTCAGTTTATTGATAACCCAGAGCAGGTGCACCGAGTCCAGGTCATAGACCGGTTTGGCTTCGGGGTGGTCGCCGAGCACGGGCAAATCGCCGGTGATAGAAAGGACGTTTTCGATACCCAGCACCGCGGCGCTCAAGAGGTCGGATTGCAAAGCCAATCGGTTCCGGTCGCGGCAGGTCACCTGGAAGACGGGCTCAAGCCCCTTCATTTTAAGTAGATGGCAGACCGCCAGCGAGCCTAATCTCATCACCGAGCTTTGCTGGTCGGTAACATTAGCCGCGTCCACCTTGCCCTTCAGCACCTCGACCGCCTCCAACAGCTCACTGGTATCGGTGCCTTTCAGGGGCCCAACCTCGGCGGTGATAACGAATTTCCCCTTCTCAAACAGTGGCTGCAGGCTCATCTAGCTCTTCCCTTCTAATCGCTGAAAATTTAGCTGAAAGTGAACACGTCCCCTATTATACACGAATACGCCTTTTCGGTGTAGGGGGTTATGCTATATCTCGAGCCAGGAATGGGAATAAAGGGCTTCACCGGTAATAACCC
>CAZPLG010000013.1:14576-17286 GCA_964587415.1 uncultured Dehalococcoidales bacterium
TTATGCTATATCTCGAGCCAGGAATGGGAATAAAGGGCTTCACCGGTAATAACCCGAACCGTCTTGGCGTACTTGGCCTCTTCCTCGCCCAGGGAGGAGATGTCCACTTTTTCGCCGTCCATCACCCGGTGTACCACCTTGACGATTTCCGGTCGCTGGCCCCGGGCGATGCTTATCAGCTCGGTATCGAAGGCATCGACAATTGCCGAATAAAGCCCGTGCCTCATCAGCATTATCATACAGGTCCGATTCAGGTAGGGCCTGAGGTGGGTGGGCGTGCCGTTGGAGATATTGGAAAGCCCGACGGTGGACTTACAATCGGGGGTGATATCCTTGAGCATAGCCATAAACTCAAAGCAGGCTTTGAGCTGGTTTATCTCCACCGACACCGGTGTTAAAATCGGGTCTAGCCAGATATCCTCGTTGGCGATGCCCGCCTCGTTGGCTTTATAGAGAAGGTCAACGGCAAGCATCGCCCGCTCGTTGGCGTCGCGGGGCATCCCCTCCACCCCCCAGAGCAGCCCTATCATGCAAGCGTTATACTTGCCGACCAGGGGCAACTCCTTCTCCAATCTGTCGGGCTGAAGGGAGATGGAATTAATCAGCGCCTTGCTTTTCACCACCTTCAACCCCGCCTCCATAGCCACCGGGTTGGTGGTGTCCAGCGAAAGCGGCTTATCGGTAACCGCCTGTGTCGTCTCGACCACCCATTCCATCATCTCGTCCCCCGCCTTGCGGGCGGGCCCGATGTTAAGGTCGATGTAATCGACGTCGGCTTCGGTCTCGGCTTTAGCCATCTCTTGGACGGGTCCCGGGTTTCTCTCTTTTAACGCCGGACCGATGGTCAGCGACATTATATTCAGATTTTCGCCGATGAGGATCATTCTTTACCTCCTCAAGCTAACTCCTCATGGTTCCAGACCTTGCGGTTCTAGACCTTACGGATGCCACGACTTAAGGTAAGCCGGGATGTTTGACCCCTCGCGGGGCCCCACCTGAACCTCCCAGCCGGGCAGCTCTTCTTCCAGTCCACCGCTCTCAGTAGCGGCATAGCCGGGAATTACCAGCTTATGATGCTTGACCATATCGGTAATACCGCACTTCTTAATGAAGGGAGCAATAGCGTCGGCGACGAATTTACCCGCCGCCCAGGCGGTCATCACCGAAAGCCCTTCGGTCTCCTTGACCAGGAGGTAGCTGGGAATCTTGCTCGCCTCCACTTCACCGGAGACGATGAAATAGGTGAGGGAGAAGTTGGAGGTGATAAGCACCGGTGAGTTCTCGTTGGGGCTACCGATTTCGTAGATGCCCTCTTTAGTCGCCAGGGGCCGCTGCGGGTCGGTATAGATGTTCAGCCTTTCCACCAGCAAGGGGAAGAGGCTTTCGCCCTGGAAATCGGAGAGGACGATGATGCCGCCGTATTTAGCCACGAACATGGCGGCGATGACCGCCTCCTTCATCGGGTTGTCGGTCATCTCGCCGGGAAAAACGATGGTGGGAAAACCCAGCGGGCGGAATTTCTTGGCTAGTGCCGCGCTTCTGATGATTATCTGGTCCTCGAACGCCTGGCGCAAAGCCCGCGAGCCCGAATCGATAACCATCTCCTTGACTCCAGCCTCGGTCAGCTTGGCGGTCAGCTCGGCGAGCTTCTCCACGTTATCGGCCTTCACCGCCAGCGGGCAGGAATTCTCCTTGGCTAAAGCCGCCATCTTGTCAGAGTTGGCTTCGGTAGCGGCGTAGAGCAGAGGCTTACGGTCGGCACAGGCGGCAAGCCCCGCCGCCGTAACCTCGGCATTTTCGCTCATCAGGATAATGCCGCCGCCGCTCTTCTCCTTTACCTTGGTCACCACCGCCTTAAAGCGGGCGGCGTCGCCCCCCGCCTTTACCGCCACCAGGTCGGGACGGAGGATAAGCCCTATACGCTCGTACTGGAGCTCGTTAAACCGCTGTAATTTAGCGTCAATCTCGGCGTCGCCCTTATCGGCGCCGACGAGGATAGCCAGCCCCGGCGGGTTCTCAAACCGCTTTTCGTGGCGGAACATCACCGTTTCGCCGCCGACCTTGAGCACCCTGTCGCCCACGCCGATAGTAACCGGTATGATGGGCGGGGCGGAGGCCTCCGAGAGCTTGGCTTTCGACTCCTCGGAGACATGGGGGCAGGCACTAAGCTCCGCCTTGCCCGTGGCCAGTTTCATGGCGAAGGCAAGGCAGGTCGGCTCCCCGCAGTCCTTACAGTTGGTCTTGGGCAAAAGCTTGAATATCTCTATTCCGGTAAGCGCCATCTCTTACACTCTCCTTTCCCGGCCAAATATTAGTTAAGTCTTCTTAATCGGAAAACTGCCTACAATAATTCTTATTAATGCTAAAACGTCAGCGATACCGAGACCAATGTAGAATATAGTCCTCATGGGTTGCTCGACAGCCGGAAGTAGTGCAGCGACTATTATGTTACCAAAAATTAGAATGACTATTGCCGTAAGCCGTTCCATCAGCCGTTGCATCATATATCCCCTCCTAATATTATTTTATTGACCTTTCCCATTTATACCTCTTGAATTGGGAAAGGGAGAGGGTTTCTAATAATGAGAAGGCCTCTCTCAAGCTCCCCATTTTCAACCCAGTATCGGGTCCATATTCAGAGCGGGATGACCCTTTTCCTGCAGGAAGGGCATAATCTCTTCCTCGGTCACGCCCACCGTCTCGTCGGCAA
>CAZPLG010000013.1:17386-20099 GCA_964587415.1 uncultured Dehalococcoidales bacterium
TCCTGCAGGAAGGGCATAATCTCTTCCTCGGTCACGCCCACCGTCTCGTCGGCAATCATGTCGGGCAGGTCGGGAATGCCAATCTCCTCGGCTCTGGCTTTGAGCCGGTCGCCGATTTCCTCTTTCAGCGACTTGGGCATCCAGACGATACGCTGGATACCACCGTCGCCGCTGACAAACTTCCTCTGGCAAGTGTTGTACTTACCGTGCCCGACGAACCCCGGCGTGCTCAAGCCGCCGCCGATAGTCCCCGCCAGCGTGGTGAACTTCATGCCGCAGGGGGTCTCACCGGTATACTCGCGGTTGACCGTCATTATCCCGTTGCACATGGGCAGGACGGCGGCGATACACTCGCAGCAGCCGCAGGTGGTCATGGGGTCGTTGACTATGCTGTAGAAGTTATAGTGGTCTATCTTGCCTCTTGAGGCTTTGAGGACGAAGTCGTTTACCCCCTTCCACTGCCCCATCTTCTGGTCGATGACCTCCCCTTTTTCTACGGGCTGGTTGGGGCCGGTGGGGTTAATCTCATAAGAAGCCTTGCAGTCCATCCAGTTATAGGAGCCGCAAAGACCCGTCCTCTCCGGGCTGATGACGCAGACATGGCTCGGAGCGAAGGACTGGCAAAGGGTGCAGGAGTAATAGGTATCGGTGGTTTCGTCGGTCATGCCCTCGATACGGACGTCCCGCTTGCCGTAGACCGCCCTCGCTTTCTCCTCCACCTCTTTTACCTTATCTTCCTCGGTATAGAGCTTCACCTGTATCTTATCGAAGATACGCCCGAAGTCCTGGTGCAGCTTGGCATGGAGGATATCGCCGATGTGGTGCAGCTTAAAGCCCTTCTCCACCGCCTGCTTGGCGATTCGTATCCAGGCGATATCTCGCTGCCCGATATGCATCACCCCCTGGGCGTAATTGATGAGGTGGTGAATCTGGCGCTCTAAAATAGGCTCGAAGTCATCCTGCATCTCCCTCCCCGCCACCTCCACGGCTATAGCGAAGGGCAGGCGAGAACCGGGCTCGATATCGCTTAATTCAGGCCCGATTACCTCGACCTTGCCGTCTTCAACTTCTTCCATACGCTTGGTGGTCACCCACTCCACCATCGGCGTCCGTCCGCCGCCACACTCCAGGTAGATATCCTCCCCACGCACCCTCTCTCCCTCGAAGGCGGGCCCGTAGGCTACGGGAACGGGGACTTCGGCTACGGCCACCTTTAAGCCCCTCACCTCCACCGCCTTGGCCACCAGCTGGTCGTGGGGAATATTGGAAACGACGTGCTCGTAGGTGCAAATGCCCGTGGGCAGAACCTCGGGTATGGGGGTATCGGCAATAACCGGGAAGCCCCAGTTAATGGCGCCGGCCGCATTGGCGTACCACTCGTCGTTGACATAGCCCATAGGCAGAACAAAGGCGAAGATTCTGTCCTTGTTATAGATAAGTATCTTGCGGTAGTTGCCCGGCTCGATGCCGCCGAAGGACATCGCCGCGCGGGTGGCAAAGCCCATGGCGAAGACGGCGGCGCTGATATCGGGCCCGAAGGAAACCAGGCGTGTCGGCCAGCCGATTTGCACCCCCTCCTCCACCAGCTGCTCGGAAAACTTCTTCCCGTTATACTCCGAGGCCATAAACACGTAGAGGTTCTTCTGCTGCAGCTCCTGGGCGATATTAGCCGCTATCTTATTAGTGGGAGCCGCGCCGACGATGGCGGCGAAACCGGGGGCGGTGCCGTCAACGAACTCGACCCCCCGCTTCCTCAGGATGACGTCGTCGGCGGCGCCCAACCAGATGTTGCCGTCGACGGGGTCTTCCGTCTTGGTATAAAAATCGGGCGTTTCCAGGTATCTTATAGCCTCTATTAATTCCTCGGCAAAGAGGGTGGCCATGCCGGCATCGAGGGCTGGTGCCAGATAGGGCAAGGGGTGTTCCTCCCTTACCGGTGGCGGCAGCAGTGATTTACACCGTTTCAGCACGGGCTCCATGTCGCCCAGCTTTTCCACCTTGTTCCCCAGGATGCCGTATATTACGGGCAGATAGTAGGCGGTGTTGGGGAAGCCCACCGGTTCTTTGGCTCCCCACTTTTCCATAGCCTCCTGCCATTTCTTTTCCGTCCGTTCCACAATCTTGTGAGCCCCTCTGATGGCGGCTGATGCTATTATCTTAGACATACTCTAAAGCCCTCCCTTATCTAATGTGGTGGCTAAACCGCGTCCAGTTCCCTTCTCATATCCATATCGTAGAGCACTCGCTCTCTGGCCTGGTCAATGCCCAGAGCCTTGCGCTTCTTATCGATGTGGGCAATCATAAGGTGGGCGGCCCTTATCGGGTCGGGCTCGAAGGCCCACATACCGCCCAGCATTTCTTCCATATCCTTGAAGAGGTAGTCAGTCACTTCTTTGCTGCCCGTGGTGGGCCAGGTAACGCCGAATACGGTGTAGACGCCCGAAGCGACGAAATACTGCCCGATGGAGATTGCCTTCTCGCTCATCCACTCCGGAGCTGCCCCGGCTACGGGCAGGTCGCTGATGTCGTCACCCAAACCGCCATCTTTGACCATGGCGGTGGCGGCTATCAGTATACGGCTGTTATCCACGCAGGAACCCATGTGCAATACGGGTGGTATGCCCACCGTCTCACAGACCTCGGCCAGCCCCTTGCCGGCAAACTTCTTGGCGGCTTCGGGTACCAGCAGCCCGGCCTCAGCGCAGGCGATGGC
>CAZPLG010000014.1:0-12377 GCA_964587415.1 uncultured Dehalococcoidales bacterium
GCTTAGCCGTACTAATGGTCGAGGGCTTGACCTGTTTCAGATTCGGTATTAGTCAAAGATTATAAAGGGGCACCGGAAGGTGTCTCTTTTTGTTTTGGGGGGAACTCCCTAAGAGTAGTGAAGTCAAAAAGATGTCTTATTGACACGCCCTCCCTTCGATACTACAATTTAGCAGCTAATGACATTAGAAGAACTCGCCAAAGCTGTCGGAATAGACTGGACAAACACATTTATCTACTGGTCTCCTGGTGCCAGATATGAATGTGATTTTGATATTTCCCCATCTGACTTTCTAAGATTTGCAAACCAAGATTTCCAAAACAAGGACAATCGAGGAATCATTAATGCAGTCACCAATGCAAAACGTGCTATTGACTGTCAGGTTGACACACTCTTAGCGTATATAGGATATGGAACTAAAACTAAAAGATTGCCACCAAACGTTACGGATTATATTAAGCGGCACTCACTGCCAGATGAGAGCGCTGACGTTACACAAAGACTAAAATTGATAAGAGCTTTAGAAGCAGCCCCTTCAAATTTGATATCAAAGATACGTGGAATAAGGAATTTATTAGAACATGAATATAAACTCCCAACAGACACCCAAACATATGAAGCCATCGAATTGGCAACTCTTTTCGTTGGTTCATTAAGCAATGTCATTAATACTTTCCTCGAAGGACTCGATATAAGTAACGAAGAGGACATGTTTCAGAGAGATTATAGGTTATGGGACAATTGTCTAAGGATACTTTTTCGTGAAGAGGGTTATTTCGAAATAATAGGAAAAGCAAACCGGCTAGAAGCCGGAAGAATGCAAATTTCTAACACAGAAAGCCAATATTTAGAATTATTACGACTGAATATCGCTATTGGCATAAATGGCAATGTTGATGATGCCCTATATGATTTACTTAAAACTATCCACTGTAACATGCCGCAAAATAAGGTCAATGTAACGGTCATATAGGATAACAAGCACTCCCAGAGAGGCTCTCGCCCCTCCTTATTTTTCCTCCCCCAAGCCTTATGGTATTATTCTATATCAGCAGCCGGGAGGTAAAAAATGGAAAACGAAGAAAAGCTGCAAATGGTATCCCCCTGCGGCTATTGCTGCCTCAGTTGCCCCGCCTACGAAAAGAGCCTTTGCACTGACGAAGTTGCTATCCAAAAGGAGGCGGCCAGAGCCAACCTCCCTGTTGAAAAACTCCTCAAGATTTGCGCTGGTTGCCGGCCCAAACAAGGGAGGCCGCACGGAGATATTCTCTGTCAAACATATGATTGCTGCGTCAACCAGAAGGGCCTGGACTTCTGCTACCAGTGCGAGGACTTCCCCTGCCTGAAACTGGCGCCTGTCAGCGGGAGAGCCGAGGTACGGAGGCATAACACCAAGATATACAACCTCCTCATGTTGAAGAAGCTCGGCCTGGAAGAATACATCCGGAAGAGCGGGGAGATAGCGACACAATGGGTCAGGGGTAAGACGCCGATTCTAGGAGGTGATGTCCAACTATAGCCAAACAGCCTCAAGTACATCCCATTTTCAATATCCCCCCGAAAACCCGGGCGGAAAAAGACCTAAATGATGGTGAGGGCATCTTTGGTTATGTCTATATATTACAAAAGTACTCCCCCATTCAGGTTGCAAAATGTATAAAATGTGCTACAATAGAACTTGCCTTCTGGTGGTTAGAGCGGGGTGGAACCACCCGTTCCCATCCCGAACACGGAAGTGAAACGCCCTAGCGCAGACGATACTGAGGGGGCGACCCTTTGTGGAAAATATGCCACTGCCAGAAGGCTTTTGACCTTTAGTACTGCTTGACTTATAATTAAAATTAAGTTAGCAAAATAGGAGCGAGCTTGAAAAATGGCTAGCCGATTTGAGAAATTCTCAGAGAGAGCCCGTCGGGTCCTCACCCTGGCCCAAGAAGAAGCCAAGCACTTTAATCACAACTACATCGGCACCGAACACATCCTCCTCGGCCTGGTAAGGGAAGAGGAAGGGGTCGGCGCCAAGGTGCTGGCCAACCTCGGTGTAAGCCTGACCAAGGCGCGCTCGGCGGTAGAATTCATCATCGGGCGCGGCGAAAAACCGACCACCGGCGAAATCGGACTCACCCCCAGGGCCAAAAGGGTCATCGAACTGGCTATAGACGAAGCCCGCCACCTCGGCCATAATTATATCGGCACGGAGCACCTTCTCTTAGGGCTTTTGCGCGAAGGAGAAGGCGAAGCCACCGAGGGGAGGGGGGTCGCCGCCGACGTCCTGGACAGCTTCGGCATAAACCTGGAGCGAGCGCGCAGCGAGACTAACCGCGTGCTCGGCGAAGGCGTCGCCCGGGCCAGACCGGCCCGCTCCACCAGCCGCACTCCCGCTTTAGACCAGCTTGGCATCGACCTCACCGCCGCGGCTGTTGCGGGTAAACTCGACCCCGTTATCGGCCGGCACAAGGAAATCGAGCGGGTAATTCAGATACTCAGCCGCCGCACCAAGAACAACCCCGCCCTCATCGGCGAGCCCGGCGTGGGCAAAACGGCCATCGTCGAGGGATTGGCTCACCGCATCATCGCCGGCGACGTCCCCGAAACGCTGGAAAGAAAAAGAATAATCACCCTGGATATGGGGGCGGTAGTGGCGGGCACGAAATACCGCGGCGAGTTCGAAGAGCGCTTAAAGAAGGTCATCGACGAGATAAAGACGGCGGGCAACTGCGTGCTCTTTATCGACGAGTTTCATACTATGGTGGGTGCCGGGGCGGCGGAGGGGGCGGTTGACGCCGCCAATATCCTCAAGCCGTCACTATCGCGCGGCGAACTGCAGTGCATCGGCGCCACCACCCTGGACGACTACCGCAAGTACATAGAACGGGACGCCGCCCTGGAGCGGCGCTTCCAGCCCGTGCTGGTGGAAGAGCCCTCCGTAGAGGAGACGCTGGAAATCCTTAAGGGCGTTAAAGAACGCTACGAAGAGCACCACCATCTAATCATAACCGAAAAGGCGCTCGGCGCCGCCGCCACGCTCTCGGCAAGATATATCCCCGACCGCTTCATGCCCGACAAGGCAATCGACCTCATCGACGAGGCGTCGTCACGGGTAAGAATCAGGCACCGCACCATACCCATCACCCTCAAGGAAGCCCGGCGCGCCGAGGACAGCATGCGCAAAGACAAAGAAGCCGCCCTGGCCACCCAGCAGTACGAGTATGCCGCCGAGCTGCGCCAGCGCGAGCTCCAGATAGAAGAGAAAATCAAGAAGATGGAAGAGGAATGGGAGGCGGAGCAGGGGGAGGATAATCCCGAAGTGGGCGAAGAAGATATCGCCGAAGTAGTCAGCATGTGGACCGGCATCCCCGTGGTGCAGCTGGCTTCCGACGAGACCAGCCGCCTGCTCGAGATGGAAGATGTGCTGCATAAGCGCATCGTCGGCCAGGACGAGGCGATTAACATCGTCGCCAAGGCGGTGAGAAGGGCGCGGGCGGGCATCAAAGACCCCCGCCACCCCATCGGCAACTTCATTTTCCTGGGCCCCACCGGTGTCGGTAAGACCGAGCTGGTCAGAGCCCTGGCCGAGTTCATGTTCGGCAGCGAAGATACGCTCATCAGGCTCGATATGTCCGAGTTTATGGAAAAGCACACCGTATCCCGCTTAGTTGGCGCGCCCCCCGGCTATGTCGGCTTTGAGGAAGGCGGGCAGCTTACCGAAGCGGTGAGGCGCAAATCATACTGCTGCATTCTCTTAGACGAGATTGAAAAGGCTCACCCCGATGTCTTTAATATACTTTTGCAGATATTCGACGACGGTCACCTCACCGACGCCAAGGGTCGGCGGGTGGACTTCCGCAACAGCATAATCGTTATGACCAGCAACATCGGCGCCGAGCTTATCCGCAAAGGCAGCACCATTGGCTTTACCTCGCGCAGCAACGAAGCCAAGACCAAGCAGATGGACTACGACAAGATGAAGGAAAAGCTGCTCGAAGAGCTCAAGAAGTCCTTCCGCCCCGAGTTCTTAAACCGCATCGACGGTGTGGTCGTCTTCCACGCCCTGACCAAAGAAGACATCAGGAAGATAGTCGACCTGATGCTGGCTCAGGTATCCAAGCAGCTCGAGGAGAAGGGGATAAAGCTGGAGGTAACCGAAGCCGCCAAGAACTTCCTCGGCGAAAAAGGCTACGACGAAGTCTTCGGCGCCAGGCCCCTGCGGCGCGTCATTCAGGATATGGTAGAAGACAAACTCTCGGAGAGTCTGCTCCGCGGCAAGTTCCGCGCTGAAGATACGGCTATAGTCGACCTGGAGAACGGGGAGATTGTAGTCCATCCCGCCGCCGTGGAAGCATTAGCCGGAGATGATAAAGCCTAAATTAACCAAGTTAATACAAGCCCTTGACACTCAAAGGGCGGGAAATCCTACGGCTACCAACCCCGCCCTTTTAGTTCGCCCAAATTAGGATGGAGAAGTAGAAAGGAGACCAGAATTGTCACAGGAGAACGTCGAAATCCCGATCACGGGTAAGATAACCAGCGTTAACGTCAAACAGGGGGATAAGGTGGCGGAGGGGGATGTCTTATGCATGCTAGAATCAATGAAGATGGAAAATCCGATACTGGCTCCGGTGGCGGGCACCGTAGCCAAGATAGAGCTTTCCGTAGGGCAGGTGGTCGAGGCAGGTGATTTAGTAGCCGCTATTGAATACTAAAGCCGGTTTCAATAAACTAAGGAACGTTTAAGATGATTGACTGGAGTCTAGTAGCCAAGATTGCCGGGGGCGGCTTTGGTGTTACCATCTTAGCCCTGGCCATCCTCTACGTGGTGGCCTGGATAGTGGGGCTGATAGTGCCCAAGCCCAAGGCCGAGACTAAAGAGACTCCGGAAAAGGAAAAGTAGGTGTTTGGTCTCTACGAAACCGCCTTCGGGGCGCTAACCTGGGGCAACATCATAATGTTCCTCATCGCCGGGCTTCTTATCTATCTGGGCATCGCCAAGAAGATGGAGCCCATCTTATTAGTCCCCATCGGCTTCGGTATCCTTATGGTCAACCTGCCCATCGGCGGCATGATGATCTATAGCCCCGAGGGCTTCCCCGCCGAGGTAGGCAGCCTGAGCGAACTTATACACGCCATCGGCAACGGCGAAATCGGCTTGCTCAACGTGCTCTACACATACGGCATCGAATCCGAGGTCATACCGTTGCTCATCTTCCTCGGCGTGGGCGCCATGACCGACTTCAGGCCCACCATCGCCCGCCCCGTGTCGTTTCTCTTCGGTGCCACCGCCCAGCTGGGCGTCTTCGTCGTCTTTATCATCGCCTACACTTCAGGGCTATTCTCGGTAAACGAGGCAGCCTGTGTCGGCATCATCGGCGGCTCCGACGGCCCGCCCACGGTCTATCTCACCGCCGCCCTCGCCCCCAAGCTCCTGGGACCGATTACGTTAGTCGCCTATTCCTATATGGCGCTGGTGCCTATCCTCCAGCCCCCGATAATAAAGGCGCTGACCTCCAAAAAAGAGCGGGCCATATTTATGAAACCCCAACTGCGCCAGGTCTCCAAGCTGGAAGAGATAATCTTCCCCATTATGATATTTGTCGTCGCCGCCCTGCTGGTGCCCAAGTCGGTGCCGCTTATAGGCATGTTCATGTTCGGCAACCTGTTGCGGGTCACCGGCGTTACCGATAGGCTGGCTCAAGCCGCGGGCGGGGTCTTTATCGACGTGCTCACCTTCCTCCTCGGCTTAACCGTCGGGGCGCTGATGCCCGCCTCGGTATTCCTCACCGGCCAGACCCTGGCTATCGTCGGGCTGGCGGTAGTCGCCTTTGCCTTCGGCACGGCGGGAGGAATATGGGCGGCCCAGCTGGTCAACCTCTTCCTCAAGGAAAAGATAAACCCGATGATAGGCGCCGCGGGCGTCTCGGCGATACCGATGTCGGCCCGCGTGGTGCAAAAGATGGGGCAGAAGGCCAACCCCAAGAACTTCCTGTTGATGCACGCCATGGGGCCCAATATGGCGGGGGCTATCGCCACCTCCGTGGTCGCGGGTATATTACTGGGCATGCTCCTCTAGCCCCGTCTGACTATTCGTATTAATCACCGCCTTGCGGATACCAGCGTCTCTATCTCCAAAACCTCTGCTCGGCTCGCAATGTCAGTTTTATTGTCACCCTGAGCGTAGCCAAGGGTCTCTTGAGATTCTTCGGTCGCCACTCTCCCTCAGAATGACATTTAAGACGGGGTGGGGTGAGGGACTGGATTCCCACCTTCGCGGGAATGACGGGGGTGGGGTGGCCATAACCCAGAAGGAATTCTAGAGGGAGAATCCCCTCTAAGGGTGGGCAGGGTGGGACCACAATACCTTCGCACAACAAGGTGGGGTGGGATTTGGGTGGGAAAACCATACGTCCGCTAACAATATTCCCCTTGCATTGACACCCGAAATGGGATAAAGTCAAGCTATGGTCAGACCTAAATCCAGCGGCCGGACTATCTTTGTCTGTAAGAACTGCGGCAAGGAGAGCCTGAAATGGCTGGGGCGCTGCCCCAACTGCCAGGAATGGAACTGTTTTGAGGAAACCGTAGTATCTGCCGCCACCCCCGCCCCCATCGCCGACCTGTCCAACCCGCCCCGCGAGCTGTCCCAGGTAACGATTGATAGCTCCGACCGCCTCCCCCTCCCCCTTGCTGAGCTCAACCGGGTGCTGGGCGGGGGGTTGGTCTCAGGCTCTCTGGTGCTCATGGGCGGCGAGCCCGGCATCGGCAAGTCTACCCTGCTGCTCCAGGTCTCGGCGCTGGTGGCTCAAGCCGGGGGCAAGGTAGCCTATGTCTCCGGCGAGGAGACGCTTTCCCAGATACGGCTACGGGCGGAACGGCTGGGGATAAGCGGAGAGAGGCTCTACCTCCTAGCCGAGACCGACCTCAACGCTATCCTGGGCCAGCTGGAACAACTGGAACCATCGCTGGTGGTTATAGATTCTATACAGGCTGTATCCCTCCCCGAAGTGGAATCGGCGGCGGGCAGCATAAGCCAGGTCAGGGAGTGCACCCTGAGGCTGATGCACTGGGCCAAGCCCGGCGCCGTGCCCGTTTTTGTGGCCGGCCACGTGACCAAGGACGGCGCTATCGCCGGCCCCAGGGTCTTAGAGCATATCGTCGACGTGGTGCTCTACCTCGAGGGGGAACCTTTCAGCGCCTACCGCCTGCTGCGGGGGGTGAAAAACCGCTTCGGCTCCACCAACGAGGTCGGCGTCTTCGAGATGAAGCAGGAGGGGCTTCTGGAGGTGGACAACCCCTCCAAGGCCTTCCTCGCCCAGAGGTTGGAAGAGGCCGTCGGCTCGGCGGTGGTGCCGACACTGGAAGGCAGCCGCCCCCTGCTCGTTGAGATTCAAGCCCTTACCACCCCCACTTCTTTTGGCCTGCCCCGCCGCACCGCCAACGGCGTCGACTTCAACCGATTGCTTTTGATTACGGCGGTGCTGACCAAGCGGGTGGGCTTGAAGCTGGGCAACCAGGATATTATCGTCAATGTCACCGGAGGGCTAAAAGTGGGCGAGCCCGCCGCCGATTTGGGCATCGCTCTAGCTATCGCCTCCAGCGCCCGCGATATAAGCGTAGACCCCGCCTTAGTGGCGGCGGGCGAGGTGGGCTTAAGCGGCGAGCTTCGAGCCGTCTCACAATTAGAGCGCAGGGTGGCTGAAGCCGCCCGTCTCGGCTTTCATCGTTGTCTGGTACCCAAGACCAGCGCCCATATCAAAGCCCCCAAGGGCATTGAGCTTTTAACAGCCAGCACGCTCAGGGAGGCGATAAAGCTGGGGCTGGTGGGGAGGGCAAAGGAGTAAGTTATGGCCAGTAAGGAACTTCAGGAAATAATTGACGCTTTCCGCTCCCAGCCAGCGCTGGGTGAACTCACCATCGAGGAGATGCGCGCCCAAATGGAAGCCGACTTCACACAATTGCCCCTGGCACCGGACGTGCGGTGCCAACCGGTAGATGCCGGGGGTGTCCCTGCTGAGTGGGTCACCACTCCCGAGTCAGTCGAGGAGAGGGTCATTTATTATCTACACGGTGGCGCCTATGTAGGTGGCTCAATAACTACCCACCGCGAGCTGGCTTCGCGGCTGGCGCGGGCGGCGAAGGCGCGGGTTTTTCTCATTGGCTACCGGCTGGCACCAGAGCACCCGTTCCCGGCGGCAGTGGAAGATTCAATGACCGGCTATCGCTGGCTACTGTCCAGTGGTGTAAAACCTGCCCGGGTGGCTATCGCCGGGGAATCGGCGGGGGGAGGACTGTCGGTGGCGACTCTGGTGGCGCTACGGGACGCATTAGAGCCGTTACCGGCAGCAGCTGTTGCCGTCTCGCCGTGGGCGGATATGGAGGCACTTGGGGAATCCATGGTCACCAGGGCGGCTGTAGACCCGCTTTTGCAGCGCGATGCTCTTCTGGAAATGGCCAGGACTTACCTTGGAGATACTGACCCTCGCACACCGCTGGCCTCACCAATCCACGCCGACCTTGCGGGGCTACCGCCGCTGCTGATTCAAGTCGGCACGGCTGAGGTGCTGTATGATGATGCAACGCGACTCGCCGAAAGGGCGGAGTCGGCCGGCGTGGAGGTGGTCTTTGAGCCCTGGGAGGACATGATACACATGTGGCATGCCTTTGCACATATGCTGCCGGAGGGACAGCAGGCAATCGACCGCATTGGTGAGTTTGTGCAAAAGCACACCGGGTGAGCCGATAAGGCTGGGGCTGATAATTTAGAAAACATGGAGAATAACCACCCCAAAGTAGCCGCCATCATAGTCGCCGCCGGCGAAAGCCGGCGCATGAACGGCATCGATAAGGTCTTAGCCCCGCTGGCGGGCCGGCCGGCCCTATTCAATGTGCTCGCCGCGTTTGACAGCTGCCAGTCGGTTGACCGAATCGTGCTGGTGGTCAACGAGAAAAGCCTGAAAGCCTGCCAGAAGCTTATAGTCGGGCTATCAAAGCCTGTCGAGATTTGCCTCGGGGGCAAAAGGCGGCAGGACTCGGTGGCGGCGGGGCTTCAATTACTTAAAGACTGCGAATGGGTAATAATCCACGACGGCGCACGCCCGCTGGTTACTAAAGAGCTAATCGAGGAAGGCTTAAAGGTAGCCAAAGAGACGGGCGCCGCCGTAGCCGCCGTTCCCGTCACCGACACCATCAAGGTCGCCGATAATGACCGAACCGTGCTGAGGACGCCACCACGTCAAAATCTCTGGGCGGTGCAAACGCCACAGGTGTTTCGCATAGATATTATCTCCAAAGCCTACCAGCAGACAAAGGACGAGGTTACCGACGACGCCGCGCTGGTGGAACAGGCGGGCTTTCAAGTTAAACTCTATATGGGTTCGTATGATAATATAAAGATAACCACTCCCCAAGACCTGCTCATCGCCGAGGCTTTAAGCAAACACGTAAAATAAGTCAACTAGTTAACCGAGTAGGACAGAAGCTCCATCACGGTGTTGCCATTACCGTCTACGCTTTTAACCATGCTTTTGACCTCGTCTGACCACCACAAGGTTTGGATAATATTGCCCTCGCCATCGTAAATAATTAGCTTCCAGCAGCTAAAAGTCCCGGCGCTAACGGTGATGTCCTCCTGGCTATCCACCCTGTATTTTTGAGTGCTTACCGTAGGCTCTCCGGTCTGGGTGCCGTCAAAGTATTGGGTGACGGTCTGTTCCGTCTCTACTTCCTTGCCGAGTTCCAGCGGGAAAAGAGACGCCCAGGGGTCATAGGAGGAAATCATGGTCATAGTGAAGTCTGTTCCGTCATAGCTGCCCGACATCTCCCTCTTAACCTCAAAAAAAGCGGTGGCTCTATCCCCCCAGTACGTCATGCCGGTAATGGTGCTGACCCCTTCATCCTGGGGAAAGCTGAGAACCGGGTCGAAAGACATATCCAGAATATAGCAATCCCGGCCCTCCACTTTCTCCTCTCCAATCACCTCCTCGGTGAGGGTAGTGGTCTCTCCCTGCATCGCATAGCTCCAGACCCATGTGTCCCCCGACTCGAAGGAGGGTAACTGCCCTCCTGATGGTGTGCCACCATCCTCCTTGCAAGCGGTGAAGGTGAAGGGCATGGCTGCCAGCAGGCAGAAGATTAACGGCATTATTACCAATTTCTTCATAGAGCTAACTCCTTTTCCCCCGTGACAGGCTCAATCTTAGGTGTTGATGCTGGAGCTGTCAAGCCTCATAAACCAGCCCTCTCCATAGCTATACGGAATGGGAATTTTTGTGCTATATTGTATCTATTCCACCTCGGTAGAGGTTCCGGGGCAAAAACATGGAAAATAATATGCGAATTGGCATCGGCTTCGATGTCCACCCCCTGGTCAAGGAAAGAAGGCTCGTTCTCGGCGGAGTGGAGATACCCTTCCGCAAGGGGCTCGACGGCTGGAGCGACGCCGATGCCCTCACCCACGCTATCATCGATGCCCTGCTCGGCGCCGCCGCCCTGGGCGATATCGGCACTCATTTTCCCCCGGGCGAGGCGCAATACAAGGGCATCTCCAGCCTGACCCTGCTCAAAACGACCGGCGAAAAGCTGGCGGCTCAGGGCTGGCATATCGTAAATATTGACGCCACCGTCATCGCCGAGGCGCCCAAACTTTCGGGCTTTATCGAAAAGATGAGGCAGAACTTGAGCCAGAGTCTCGGCATCGAGATAGATAAAGTAAGCGTCAAGGCAAGCACCACCAACGGAATGGGCTGTATCGGCAAAGGCAGGTGGATAGAAGCCCGCGCCGTAGCCTTAATCGCAGGAGACTGACTCTAATGGGATTTTGCAGCGTAAGAAAGGATATCAAAGCCGTCTTCGAGCACGACCCGGCGGCGGTCAACACTCTGGAGGTATTGCTGGCCTACCCCGGCTTTCACGCCCGCCAGTGCCACCGCATTGCCCACACCCTCTTTCGCTGGCACATCCCCTTCTTGCCCCGCTTTATCTCCCACATCAGCCGCTTCTTAACCGGCATCGAAATCCACCCCGGGGCCACCATCGGGGAAGGCTTTTTCATCGACCACGGCATGGGCGTGGTCATCGGCGAGACTTCAGTGATTGGCGATAACGTCACTATCTATCAGGGGGTAACCCTGGGCGGCACCAGCCACCTGCGGGCGAAGCGCCACCCCACCCTGGGCGACAATGTGGTGGTGGGGGTGGGGGCGCAGCTCATCGGCGACATCACCATCGGCGAAAACTCCAAGGTCGGCGCCGGCTCGGTGGTGGTGAGCTCGGTGCCGGCCAACGCCACCGTGGTCGGTGTGCCGGGGCGGGTGGTGGCGATGCGCAACCCCGACACCGATACCGTGGAAAGGCTGCCCGACCCCGTGGGCGAGAGGCTGGAAGGCTTAGAAAAGAGAGTCGCCGAGCTGGAAAAAACGCTTAAGCGCCCAGAAAGAACCAAAGAATGAAGCTATACAACACCCTCTCCGGCAAAAAGGAGGAGTTTTTACCCCGGGGCGACGAGGTCAGTATATACGTCTGCGGCGTCACCCCCTACGACGACGCCCATATCGGCCACGCCATGAGCTATGTCATCTTCGACGTCATCCGGCGCTACCTCAGGTTCCGCGGCTATAAGGTCAAGTACGTGCAGAACGTCACCGATATCGATGACAAGATTATCGACCGCGCCAACCAGCGCGACATCCCCCCCGCCGAACTGGCCGAGAAGTATACTCAAAGCTACTTTGAGGATATGGACGCGCTCAATATCGAGCGGGCGGATGTTTACCCCACGGCTACGGGGGAGATAGGCAAAATCATTGAGGTAATTCAGGGCTTAATCGACAAGGGTTTTGCCTACCCCGCCGGCGGCAGTGTCTATTTTCGGGTGAGAAAAGACCCCGACTACGGCAAACTCTCCCACCGCAGCCTGGACGACATGATGTCGACCGAGTGCGGCCTGGGCGCCGGGGAAAAGGAAGACCCCATGGACTTCGCCCTCTGGAAGGCCTCCAAGCCGGGCGAGCCCTTCTGGGAGTCGCCCTGGGGCCAGGGCCGGCCGGGCTGGCACATCGAGTGCAGCGCCATGTCCTTAAAGTATCTCGGCGAGCAGATTGATATTCACGGCGGCGGGCAGGACCTTATCTTCCCCCACCACGAAAACGAAATCGCCCAGTCGGAGAGCTTTACCGGCAAGAAACCCTTTGTTAAGTACTGGCTGCATAACGGCCTCTTGCAGTTCGGCGAAGACAAGATGAGCAAATCGCTGGGCAACCTGGTGACCATCAAGCAGGCGCTGGAAAAGTACAGCGCCGACGCCATCCGCGTCTTTATCCTGAATTCCCACTACCGCAGCCCGCTTAAATACTCCGAGGAAGGCCTGGAGGCGGCGGAGAAGGCGG
>CAZPLG010000014.1:12477-17587 GCA_964587415.1 uncultured Dehalococcoidales bacterium
CCTCTCCACCACGGGAAAAGCGTTAATCTCGTCTATCTCCGGTTTTAGCCTAGCCAACTCGGCTTCGGCGTTTTCCCCGGCCATAACCCCGTCGATGCGCTGCGCCATCGCCCGGGCCGCTTTAATCCGTTTCTCGCCGAACTCAGCCATCTCCTGAGGGATAATGCCGTATTTCGCTTTCAGGCCGTTCAAGCCCGCTATCGCCTCGTAGGCGCTTTCCAGGACCTGCTGGCGGCTCATCCACCGCGTCTCGTAGTTCAGGGAATCCCTCCAGTTTGGCGCCACCAGCGCCTGGCGATGTTCTTCCAGCGTCTTAAAGAGGACGTTATATCCGTAGCGTTTGGGCTGCTCGAAGCCCAGGCTCCCCGGGTCGAGGAAGGGGGAGATGGGGGCGATAAAGAGAAAAAGCCGCCTGTCGCCCTTAAACCTCTGGAAGAGGTGGTCGCAGTAGCCGATGGTCTCCGTCACCGACTGCGGCGTCTGCTTGGGCAGCCCAATCATATAGAAGACGTCCATCCGCCCGCAGCCGGCATCCAGCGCCTCGGCAATCGTCCGCTCCAGGTCCTCGTTGGAATAGTTGCGCCCCGAGGCTTTGCGGACTACAGGGTCGTGGGATTCGGGGGAAATCTCCAGGCAAAAGTTGGGGCAGGCGCGGCCCACCCGCTTGAGAAAGCCGGGCGGGGCGGGGTTGAACAGCTCCAGAATGAGCTGGTTTTTGACCCCCTCCAGCCCGCGCAATACCGCCTCGGCGTAGTCCCCCCCCGGCTGGAGCAGGTCGCCCAGGATAAAGATAGGCCCCGTGCTGAATTTTTCGATTTGCTTCACGCTCCGAACCACGTCTTCCGGGGAGCGAAAGACGGGCCTTTCCCGCCCGTAGCACTTGCGGAAGGTGGCGGCGGAGCCGCCGCAGATAACGCAGTTTTCCTTACAGCCCTTGCAGGTAAGCACGGCGGTGATGGGGTAGTCCTTCCAGCCCTTGAAGGGGGCATAGCTGGCCAGGTCGCGGTATCTTATCACCGAGCGCACGGTATCGGCGTAGTTGCTGACCATAAGATGGCTCAGGTCGGTGGGGATGTGGGAGAAGGGGTTTTCCCGCACCCTGCCCTTTGCGTCCCGCCAAACAAGATTAGGCACTTTGTCAGGCTCGAAGCCGTGCTTGATGCAGTCCATAAGCTGGCGCAGCGGTTCCTCGGTGGAATCGCCCCTCATCACATAGTCGACCTCGGGGTATTGGATTAATTCTTTGTAGAAATAGGTCGAGGAAAAACCGCCGAAGACTACTTTAGATTCAGGGTGATATTTCTTGACGATGCGGGCAACCTCGATGGCGCCGTGGGAGCTTACCAGCCAGTGCAGGTCGATGCCGAAGACGGGCGCCTTGAGCTTCTCTATCATCGCCTCGGCGTCGAATTTATTATCGCTGAGCATGCGCACCGCCAAGTTGACGATGCGCACCCGATAGCCCGCGTTCTCCAGGTACTCGGCGATGCTGGTAAAACCGATGGGGTACATCTCGAACATGGAAGATGAGGGAATCAGGTCGCTGACCGGCCCGTAGAGAATCGCCTTCTCGCGGAAGTCATAGACGCTGGGAGGGTGAAGTAGAACCAGGTCGACGGACATTCTAAAAGACCCTTGCTAGAATATAGCCGGCGCCCAGCAGGAACTGGGTGAGCAGGACGACCATAATGTTATTGGCCATGGCCGGCACCAGCTGGCTCATGTCGTTATATTTTCGCCCGCCCCAGATTGCCTTGATGGCGAAAGGCAGGGTGAGTAGGGCGATTAAAGAGAAGGCGGGCATATCGCCGACTATCACCCAGTAGGCTATCCAGGCGTAGACCACTATGGTCAGGACGGAATATACAATCCAGGCGCCCTGCTTGCCGATGGTTATGGGCAGCGTGCGGCGGCCTGCTCCCCGGTCGGCGGGGATATCGGGGAACTCGTTCAAGAGCAGCAGGTTATGCACCAATATGCCCGAGGGTATGGCGGCGATAACGGCGGGAAAGTTATAGGCGGCGGTCTGGATAAAGTATGTCCCCAGCACGGGCAGAAACCCCATCCCTGCCCCGGGCGCCCACTCCGGCCAGCCCATCCGCGTCAGCAGAGGGGTATAGAGCAGGGTGCAGAGCGCCGCCACCAGCAGCAGCGGCAGCAAAGCCCAGCCGGTGACAATAACGAAATAGACGCCTATGGGCACCGCCAGCAGGAAGGAGCCCATACCCAGCCAGAAGACCTGCCGCGGCGTCATCCGGGCGGCGGGCAGGATGCCGCTGCCCCCGCTGAAAGGGGTGCGCTGGGTCTTGAGGTCGATGCCGCTCCTGTAGTCGAAGTAGTCGTTGAGCACGTTGACGCCGATGTGGCAGAGCAGCAGCCCCAGGAAAGCCAGCAGGGCGTGCCCCAGGTGAAAATAGCCGTCATACCAGGCGACGGCATTGCCCAGGAAGGCAAGCACTACGGAAAGCAGCAGGAACTGGGGTCTGGTCTCGGCAAACCACACCTTCAGCTTCATTCATCGTCTCCTTTGCCAGCTATAGCTACAGTCTTCGGCCGGCACTTTGGGTAAGCATAAGTGGTCGAGGTTCTCAAGGGGATCTCCAGCTTAACGGCTATCAGACTACCTTCAGGGCTACTATAGAGATAATGACGAACAGGACCACCAGGACGATGGTAAGCTGAAAAAGCGTCTTCTCCACGCCCCGCTTGGTGCGGTAGACGGTGTCGGCCTGGCCGAAGATACCCCCCAGCCCCCCACCTCTAACCTGGAGCAGAATGGCTAATATCAAGGCTGCGGATAGTATAATCTGAGCTATACTAAAATAAGTCTCCATGCTTATCCTTCCTCTAACTTCTTCTCCATCAACTCGTTGACCACGGCGGGGTTGGCACGACCCCTGGTGGCTCTCATTACCTGTCCCACCAGGAATTTCAGGGACTGTTTCTTACCCGCCTTATAGTCGGCGACGGCCGGAGCGTTGTCTTTGATAACGCGGGCAATCTCCTCTTCGATGGCGCCGGCATCGCTTATCTGTCCCAGCTCCTGCGCCTTAATAATATCGTCGGCGCTCTCGCCTTTCTGGTACATCTGCTCCAGCACCGACTTGGCCGAGGCGGCGCTAACCGCCTCCTCCGAGTTCAGCCTGGCTAACCGGGTCAGCCGCTCGGGGGCGACCATCTTTCTGAATTCGGCGATGTCCACGCCGCCCTCGTTTATTATACGGCTCACCTCACCCGAAAGCCAGTTGCTTATCTCCTTGGGCGTTATCTCATGACCGGCTTTCAGGCAGTCTTCGAAGTAGTCGGCCATATCCCGGGAAGCGGTGAGCAGGTCGGCGTCATAGAGGGGCAGCCCGTATTCGGCGACAAAGCGGTCGCGCCTGTCTTCGGGCAGCTCGGGTAATTTCGCCTTTATTTCTTCCACCCAGGCCCGGTCCAGCACCAGCGGCGCCAGGTCGGGCTCGGGGAAGTAGCGGTAGTCATGGGCGTATTCTTTGGAGCGCTGGGAAACGGTCACTCCCCTGTCCTCCACCCAGCCCCTCGTTTCCTGGAACAGCTTTTTGCCCGCCGCCGCCACCTTTCGCTGTCTCTCCTCTTCATAGCTCAGGGCGCGATAGACCGCCTTAAAGCTGTTCATATTCTTGACCTCGGCCTTGGCCAGGGTGTCGGGGCTACCCTCAGGGCGGATGCTGATATTAGCGTCGCAGCGGAAGCTCCCCTCCTCCATATTCCCCGTGGAAACGCCCAGGTAGCGCAGTATGCTCCTCAGCTTTATCAGGTACTGCCGGGCTTCCTCCGGGGAGCGCAGGTCGGGCTCGCCGACAATCTCCATCAGCGGCACCCCGGAGCGGTTGACATCGACCAGGCTGTAGGACTCCTCGTTTTTGGGGGTGCGGTGGAGCAGCTTGGCCACGTCTTCCTCAAGGTGGACGCGGGTGACGCCGATTTTTCGGCTGTTGCCGTCGACCTCGATGTTGAGCCAGCCGTCATGGCTGATGGGGGCGTCGTACTGGGAAATCTGGTAGCCCTTCATCAGGTCGGGGTAGGGGTAGTTCTTGCGGTCGAACTTGGTGTAATCGGCTATGGTGCAGTGAAGGGCTATAGCCGTCATCACGGTAAACTCCACCGCCTGCTGATTGATGGTGGGCAGCACACCGGGCATACCCAGGCACACCGGGCAGACATGGCTGTTGGGCGCAGTGCCGGTGTAATCGGTGCTGCAGCGGCAGAACATCTTGCTCTTGGTCAAAAGCTGGGCGTGAACCTCCAGCCCGATGACGGTTTCGTATTCCATAGCAAATGTTAGTATAGCAACAATACCAATAGCTGACAAGGAAAGGCGTAAGTCTTAAGTCCCACCCCACCCCACCTTTGTTATCGAACGTTGTTCAGACCCACCCTTAGAGGGGATTCTCCCTCTAGAATTCCTTCTGGGGATACACCACCCAACCTCTTCTGGGGGGAGTCCAAGAGGGGGCTGTGCCCCCTCTTGAAAGACGTTTGTGGGCGGGTTGGTGTGGGTAAAACAAGCTGGGAGGTGGGGAGAGAAAAAGGAAGCTGCCAAATAAACCCACATATGTTATAATCTCCCCTACAGGTGGGGATATAGCTCAGTTGGGAGAGCGCTGCCTTCGCATGGCAGAGGTTGGGGGTTCGAATCCCCCTATCTCCACCACTCAACCCCTGGATTCGTTCCTTTGCCACCTTTACCCTCCACCCCCAAGGTTCGAATCCCCCTATCTCCACCATTCCACCCAATTTCTCAAAACTTCCGCCAAAACCCCTTGACATACTGTCAACTCTATGATATTATATACTTCACTATAGTATATAGTATGCAATACAGAAGCTGCCCTAGCTTAGGGAGAAGGTATGAACCGACAAGAGTCAAGCGCCGCCGATAAGAAATTCCAGAAGGAACTGAATGCCGGCATAACCGAGCTTGTTCTTCTCAGCGCCGTGAGCCGGGCGGCTGAACCAATGTACGGCTATCAAATCGCCAAGCTAATCGATGAGGGCAGAGAGAACGAACCCGTCATAAAGCTGGGAACGCTGTACCCGGTTTTACGCTCCCTGGAAAGAAGCGGGCTGTTGGAAAGCCGGGTAGAAC
>CAZPLG010000015.1:0-6622 GCA_964587415.1 uncultured Dehalococcoidales bacterium
GATATAACCCAGATGTCGTTAGCCTTCGGCGGCTACGTGGTATCGTCTTACATTTCGGGGGAGGAAGAGGAGATGAGGGGGTGGATTTCTTTCCGCGTGCCCGACGATAAGTTCGATACGGCGCTGACACAACTGCGGGATATGGCGGTGAGGGTGGAATCGGAGCAAACCTACAGCCAGGACGTGACTGAGGAATATATCGACCTCCAGGCGAGGCTGGGGAACGCCGAAGCCACCGAGCAGCAATACCTGGCGCTGCTGGATAAGGCCGAGGAGATAGACGACATACTCGATATCTATGACTACCTGTCGCGGACACGCTCCGAGATAGAGCAGCTTCAAGGCCGGATACAGTACCTGGAGCAGACCACCTCGACCAGCCTGATTGAGGTATCGCTGGAGCCCGAGAAGACGGATGCGCCACTGGTCCGCGTCGGCTGGAGCGCGCTGGAGGTGTTGAAGGCGGCGGCAAGAGGGCTGGTGGTGGCGGGACAGGTGCTGGGCACCATCGCCATCTGGCTGCTCATCTTCATCCCCATCTGGGGAACCATACTGGGCATTTTCCTGTGGCGCCGCCACAAGAGGAGAGCCGGGAAATAAGGCACGATATCGGGGAGGGCTTAACCGGGTGAGAGCCGCCTGGTAAGCTCTTCCCGTGTCAGACTGGCAATAGAGATGACCTTGTTCCTTGAGGTATGACCCTTGAGGATAGTTAAATCGCCTTTGCTCAAACCCAGCTTCTGGGCGAGAAAGGCGATTAACTCTTTGTTAGCGTTTCCCTTAACGGGAGGAGCCGCCACCCTTACCCGCAATACACCCTCCGAAAAGCCAGCCAGCTCGTTGCTGGCGGCGTTGGGGTGCACACGCAACCGAAGCTCAACCCCTCTTTCAGCAAGAGCCACAACGATCGTCTGTTATAAACCGGTTAGGATGCCTGGCTTATTATTCGCCCTGGCTAGCGTGTATGGAATGGGCGGCTAGGAATAGGATGACGGCGAGCACGAACCAGAAGATGTAGGTCATCTGCGTCATCAGTGGGTCAAAGACCTCGGTGGCGGTGAGGATGCCCATTACGCCGCACAGCGCAGCTATGATGTTAATAATACCAGCTAGCATTCGAACCTCCTTTCAATGAGCCGGCTGCGGCTCGTTGAATAACCCTCCGTGATTGCTATATAATAGAATGCCAATTAGTCCAAGTCAATAGATTAGGGGTAGAGACTTTATGAAATTAACCAAAAATTTATACTTTTTTTCGGAAAAGGGAATGATGGACTGCAACACCTATGTCATCAAGGATAAGACGAGCCTGCTCATCGACCCGGGCTTAACGCAGTTCCTGCCGGCACTGATAGAGGAGATGCATCGGGACGGCATCGACCCCAAGGATATAAAGCTCATCGCCAACACCCACCTCCACGGCGACCACTGCTGGGCCAACGACGCCTTTAAAAAGCTTTCCGGGGCGGAAATCCTGCTGCACCCGGTGCAAAAGCAATTCGGGCAGGCCGCCGCCGTCCAGACTTCACAGTTCTTCGGCGTTTCAGCCGTCGAGTTCAGCGAAGACAGGCTGATGGATGGCGACAAGTTAAGTCTGGGAGAGACGGAATTCGAGCTTATCCCCTCCCCGGGGCATTCGCCCGACAGCGTTTGCTACTATTGCCCCAACGACAAGTTCCTCATCTGCGGGGATGTTATTTTCAACCAGAACACGGGGCGGGTCGACCTGCCCGGGGGCAACGCCGACCAGCTTAAGGCATCCATAGAGAGGCTGTCGCAACTGGACATAGAATACCTGCTGCCCGGTCACATGGACATCGTCGTCGGCAGTGAAAACGTTAAGAACAACTTCGAGTTCATCAAGAAATATGTGCTCGGCTATCTTTAAAGGGGGAACCAGTGACCATAGACTCTCTTGAGCTGGGGCCGATAAGGCCGCCGAGCGAGGCTTCTTCCCTGCTGCTGCGGGTGACCCGAAACTGCTCCTGGAACCGCTGCAAGTTCTGCCACATCTACAAGGGGAAGCGGTTCGAGCTGAGGCCGGTGGCGGATATCAAGCAGGAAATCCTGGCCGTCAAGGCAATCCAGGAAAGGCTGAATGAGGCGGCAGCCAAAGCAGGTGGTGTGGAAGCCGCCGCCGTTTCTATCTTAAATAACCCCTTGAGCGAGACTCATTTTAACGTCGCCCTCTGGCTCTACCACGGGGGCACCAGCGCCTTCCTCCAGGACGCCAACACCCTGATTATGCCCACCCCCGACCTGGTCGAGGTCATAAAGTTCCTGAAAAAGACCCTGCCCACCATCACCCGCATCACCAGCTACGGGCGTTCCAAGACCGCCGCCAAGAAGAAGCTGGAGGAGCTTAAGGCGCTGCACGAGGCGGGGCTCGACCGCCTGCACATCGGGCTGGAATCGGGCTACGACCCCATACTGGCCTATATGGACAAGGGGGTTACCGCCGCCGACCACATCGTGGGGGGCAAGAAGATAGTTGAATCGGGCATATCGCTTTCCGAGTACGTGCTGCTGGGGCTGGGGGGCAAAAAGATGTGGCGGGAGCACGCCACCGAGACGGCCCGGGTGTTAAACGAGATAAACGCCGACTTTATCCGGGTGAGGACGCTGACCATCAAGGAGGGCATGCCCCTCTACGACGAGGTCAAGAGCGGCCAGTTTATCCGCGCCACCGACGAGGAGATTGTCGCCGAGGAAAAGTTGCTCATCGAGAACCTTAATTGCCGTTCTAATTTTGTCAGCGACCATATCACCAACCTGCTCCAGGAAATCGAGGGCAAACTGCCCGAGGACAAGGAGAAGATGCTGGCGGTGATAGATAGGTTCCAGTCTCTATCAGATGAAGAGAGGCAAAACTTCCGGCTGGGGAGAAGGATAGGCATATACGCCTCACTGGACGACCTGGGTGACCCCGGCAAACACGGGCTGGTGGAGCAAGCCGTAGCCAAGGTAGCTAAAGACGGGAAGGTGGACGAGGAGATACTATACTCCCTGATGGAACGGTTTATATAAGCTCTGGGGGATTGACGGGCGGCATAGAATATGAGCTAATATTAGCCAATCCTGATTGCAGCCAGATAAAGAGGGGGTAAGGCTATGGCTGAAGAATTTCTGGTAGCGACAGACCTGCACAAGAGCTTCAACGAACACAAAGCCGTCGACGGCGTTTCCTTCACTATCCACAAAGGGGAAATCTTCGGCCTGCTGGGCCCCAACGGCGCGGGCAAGACGACGACGATACGCATGCTTGCCACCGTCCTTGAGCCCGACAAAGGCGACGTCACCATCGGCGGCCATTCCATAAAGCACGATGCCGATTCCGTGCGCGCCCTCATCGGTGTCTGCCCCCAGGAGCTAGCCCTCTACGAAGACCTTTCCGCCCTGGATAATATGGTCTTCTTCGGGCGGATGGTGGGGCTGGACAGCAAGGAGGCCAAAGAACAGGCCCAAAAGCACCTGAAGATGATGGGGCTAGAGAAGAGGGCCAAGGGCCGGGTAGCCAAGTTTTCCGGGGGTATGAAGCGGCGTATCAACCTGGCTATTGCCCTCATGGGCCACCCCGAGCTTCTCTTCCTGGACGAGCCCACGGTTGGCATCGACCCCCAGTCGCGGAACAACATCTACGAGACTATCGAGGGGCTGCGGGACGGGGGGATGACCATTCTCTACACCACCCATTACATGGAGGAGGCCAACCGCCTCTGCCACCGCGTGGCTATTATCGATGGGGGCAAGATAATCGCCCTCGACACCCCGCACAACCTCAAGAAGAAGATAGGACCACCGGACAAGGTAACCCTGGAGGACGTCTTCCTGAAACTGACCGGGCGCAGCCTCCGCGATTAGATATGAATAGAGCCTTTATCGTCGCCATAAGGGAGGTACGCACATATTTGCAGGACAAGGCCGACCTTGCCTTCAGCCTGCTTTTGCCCATAGTCATCTTCGCACTGATGTACTTTGCCTTCGGCGGGGCGTCCCTGTTCCACGGCACCGCCCATGTGGTCAACGAGGACGAGGGGGGCGCCTATTCTACCGTATTGTTAGACCAGCTCGAAGCCATCGAGGAAGTCGATGTCGAGCTGCTGACCGCCGAGGACGCCGACAAGAAGCTGGCTAACTCCGATCTGTTGATGGTTATTTATATCCCCGAGGACTTCTCCGAGAAGCTGGCGGCGGGAGAACCGGCGCAGCTGCTCTTCAAGCAGCGGGGCAACGGCGGGGACGAGGGGCAGATAGTAGCCAGCCTAGTGCGCGGCGTGGCCGAGCAGATAAACCTACAGTTCCAGGTCTATAACGAGGTAAACCTCGCCCTGGCCGAATACGATGTTCCCCAGGAGAACATTAACATCACCGTAGAGCAATACCTCGACCAGGAGCGCCAGAGCCCCACCGTCGCCGTCCACGAAGAGACGATAGGCTCCAACCCCGACCCGGTCAACCTGTTTTTGCCCGGCGTGGTTACCATGTTCGTCCTCTTCGCCATCACCATCAGCGCCCGCGCCATTGTCGAGGAGCGCCGCAAGGGGACACTGGAAAGGCTGCTCACCACCCGTCTGACCGTGGGTGAGCTTTTCTTCGGCAAGTTCCTCTCCAACATTTCCCGCGGCTTCGTCCAGACGCTGATTCTGTTAGCCCTGGCCTATATCGTCTTCCAGATTTTTACTCCCCTTACCTTTATCGAGTGCCTGGTTATCGCCCTGATTTTTGCCGCTGCCGCCAGCGCGCTGGGGATGGTTATCGCCGCCGTCGCCCGCAGCGAGGATAGCGCCACCTGGATTGCCGTCTTCTTCACCATGGTTATGGTGATGCTGGGCGGCACCTTCTTCGAAATCGGCAAGGGTTCGGTGCTCTATACCATAAGCCAGTTTTCCATCAACACCTACGCCAACGACGCCTTTAAGACGCTAATCGCCGAGGGAGGCTCGCTGGGCGACCTGGGGCTGGAGCTGGGGGTACTGGCCGGGGTGGCCGTGGTCGGGCTTATTTTAAGTCGGATTCTCTTTAAGGTTATGCCCGGAGGCAAATAGGAAACAATGAGACAGCTGAGGCATATATGGTTCATCGCCCTTAAAGACCTGAGGCTCTTCGCCACCGACCGCGGGGCGCTGTTCTTCTTTATATTATTCCCCTTCCTCTTTATCACCCTGTTCACCTTTATGAATATCGGCGTCAGCGAGGACACCCGCCTGCAGCTGCATATCGTTAGCCAGGAGGCGGAGGGGGGCTTGAGCTACCAGATAATCGACGCCCTGGAGAACGCGAGCGACTGGGAGATAATCGTGATGGACTACGACGAAGCCTACCGGGCGGTGGAGGATAAGGAGATAAGCGGCTTTGTCGCCTTCCCCGCCGATTTCACCGAGGGGGTAATGACGGGCGCGGGCACCGAGCTCGAGGTGGTGACCGACGCCGAAGCTACCAGCGACCGGGCGGCGCTATCGGGCTTGAGTCAGACTATTTCCTCACGCATCGGCGCGCAGTACGTTACCGCCAGCACCACCATCGAGTTGCTCATCGAGCAGGGGATAATCGCCCCCGACGACAGCGCCGCCATCGGCCAAGTTATCCAGCAGATTCTGGCGGGGCAGGGCGGCGGGCAATCCTTTATCGAATACAGCACGGAGAAGGTGGGCGATGTGGAGGAGGAGAGCGCTTCTAACTGGGTCATTCCCGGCTACCTGGTGATGTTCGTTTTCTTCGGCGCCGCCGTCGGCGCCGAGACCATCGTCCGCGAGCGCCAGAATAATACCCTGGAACGGCTGATGGCCAGCTCGGTGAGGCGGGAGGCTATCCTGGGAGGCATCTTTACCGGCACGGCGGCCAAGGGACTGGTTCAGATATTGCTCTTCTGGGTGGTCGGTCTTTTAGCCTTCAACATGGACATGGGGAACTCGCCAGCGGCGGTAATTGTTCTTTCCATCCTGATGGTGATTGTGTCGGCCGCCTTCTCCATTATGCTGGCCACGCTGGTCAAGACCCAGCGCAGTGCCGGCTCTATCGCCGTGCTGGCTTCGCTGGTGCTGGCGCCGCTGGGAGGCTGCTGGTGGCCCCTGTTCATACTGCCCCAGTGGATGCAGGCCCTGGCCAAGATAACCCCGCACGGCTGGGCGACCACGGGCTTCAACAAGCTGATGCTCTTCGGCGCCGACTTCAGCGCTGTGGTCCCGGAGATGCTGGCCCTGGTCGGCTTTGCCGTCCTGTTCAGCATTATCGCCGTATGGCGCTTCCGCACCAGCGCCGCTTAAGGGACTACAACCCCCCATCCGCATATGGTAGACTGTATATAACCCCACTATATTCCGGGGGGGAGGTCTATTATGAGCCTGGAAGAAGAAATCGGCGATTTGCTCCGCCAGAAGGGGTTGACGCTGGGGGTGGTGGAATCAGCCACGGGAGGGCTTATCTCCCACCGCATCACCAACGTCCCCGGCAGCTCGGACTACTATAAGGGCGCGGTGACCGCCTACAGCAACGAGGTCAAGAGCGGGGTGGTGGGGGTGGGCGAGGACACCCTTATTCAGTACGGCGCCGTCAGCCCCCAGGTGGCCGAGGAGTTAGCCGAGGGCGGCAAGATGCTCCTGGGCGCCGATATCTGTATCGCCGA
>CAZPLG010000015.1:6722-16396 GCA_964587415.1 uncultured Dehalococcoidales bacterium
AGGAGTTAGCCGAGGGCGGCAAGATGCTCCTGGGCGCCGATATCTGTATCGCCGATACGGGCATCGCGGGGCCGGGCGGGGCTACGGCGGGAAAAGGGGTGGGGCTGTTTTACCTGGGGCTATCGCACGGGGAGAGGACCTACAGCCGAAAGCATCAGTTCCGGGGCAACCGCGAGCAGAATAAGCAGAGCGCCGCCGAAGCCGCCTTGAGCTGGCTGAAAGAATACCTGGCGGGCTTCTGATCTCAGGGTTGATTTTCACGAGATGTTACACTTCATACCCTTCTTGTTTACATCCGAAAATCTCAATTTTAGTAATGTCTTCTTCTTGGCTCCGCATTCCACCTACCTCGATAATCCTCACATAGTCAAGTGTATCATCTGCATAGAGGCACAAGTTTTCATACTTTGACCCATCATTTTGAACTTGCCGTCTGCAAAATGCGTCTACAATAAGCTTAGGGACATTTTCAATATCGAACGGTCTGCTACCAACCTTTTTTACAAAAATACGAAATGCCCACCACTTGACACTTGGAATATTTTGGGGAAAGCTTTCAGCAGCTTTGGCGCGAATATATTCTCTTTTATCCCCATCAGTATGGCCTGGCCTCATATCTGCATAGGTGAAGGCTTTAGGTATAGCAAAAGAGTGTACTTTTACGTATCTAGTTTCGTCATCCAAATTCCACATTGTAGTATAACCTCCTATATCACCTTGAGTATACAACCTAGTTATTTGCTAAGAAAGAGTTTTAAGAGGGGCTTTCGCCCCTCTCCTTTGATAGAATTGCCAATATCACATATTAGGCTTAAAATAGGAATATTATGCTCCAAGAGAAAAAGGTGGTCACCTGCTTCCTGGAATCGGGGGGCGAGATACTGATTCTGCGCCGCAGCCAGCAGGTGGGCAGCTACCGGGGGCGGTGGGCCGGGGTCAGCGGCTACATCGAGACCACCGCCGACGAGCAAGCCCTGACCGAGATAGAGGAGGAGACCGGCCTGGCGCGGGGGGATGTGGAGCTGCTAAAGCAGGGCGAGCCGCTGGCCGTCGAGGATGAGGGGCTGGGGATAAGGTGGGTGGTCCACCCCTATCTTTTCCGCATCGAGGACCGGGATAAAATCAGGATCGACTGGGAGCACAAAGAGGCGAGGTGGATAAAACCCGAAGATATAGAGCACTACCAGACTGTGCCCAAGCTCAAGGAGGCACTGTCCCGGGTATTATAGCAAGGAGGTAGAGATGTCGAAGTCAATAGTCAGGGCGGCCTGCGGGCTGCTTATCCTATCGGTGGTTATCGGCGGGCTGGCGGCCTGCTCCAACACAATTCCGGAGCCGGAATACGCCCGCCAGATGACGGAAAGCACCGCGCAGGGTATGAGCGACGGCGATTACGCCGCCTTTTCGCAATACCTCACCCCCGAAATCAAGGCGGCTTTGACCGAGGAGGACTTTAACCAGGTCAGCCAGCAAATAAGGGATGCCATCGGCGAATATATCGACATGGAGTTCTGGAAGGCTCAGCCCAGCGGCGAAGATACCCTGGTTCAATACAAAGCCCGATACACCGATGAGCCGGAGGACGTTATCATTAAAGCGCTCTTCACCGAGATAGAGGGGGAGATTTATATATCGGGTTTCCTCTTCGATTCCCCGAAGCTAGTCGAGTCTAGCGGAGAGTAGCCGCTTTATATAGCCGGTGACCCCGTCCGGCGCCAGCAGCCCGTTCTCGGTGACTATACCCGTCACCAGCTCCAGGGGGGTAAGGTCGAAGTAGGGGTTCTTGGCGCTGACCGGCGGCGGCAGCTTTGCCCGGCCGATAACCTCGGCGGGTTCTTTCTCCTCAAGATCGACATCGTCGCTTCTCATCCTGTGGTCGAACTTGAGCGTCTCGCATAACACATAGAAGGGCACGGCGGCTTTTTGCGCCGCCAGCGCCAGCGGGTAGGTGCCAACGCCGTTAACGATTGTGCCGTCGGCGCAAATCCTGTCGGCGCCGACCATCACTTTATTCGCCGACGAAACGTAAAGCCCCACCGCCGTGTCATCGATGAAGGTGACCTTCATTCCCTGGCGACCCAGCTCCCGGGCAATCCTCTGGCCGGTACCTCCCGCACCGGAACGGGTGGCGATGATCTCAATGCGCTTGCCCTCGGCGGATGCTTCCTGTAAGACCGCCATCACCGTCGAACTATAGCTGTGGGTCATTATCTTATCGCCTTCGGCAATCAGCCCCAAGCCGCAACTGGTAATCTCGGCTACAGCCTGCAACGAAACCCGGGCTAACTCGTCGGCCTTGCTGACCGCCAGCCCCTTGAGGTAACTCACCTCCTGCCCCTCGGCGACTTGGGAGAGAGCACCCAGGTAACGGTTGATGATGTTGAAAATGGGCGCCATCGCCGGACGCGCCGCCATCAACCCCTCCCCCACCCCTTTTAGCTCCTCCAGGAAATGCTCGACGCCATCCGCCTGGCTGTGTTCGGCGGCGACCTTAAGCACCGCCATCGCCTGCCGGGCCAGCTGGCTGGCGCCATTGGTCTTATCGTTTTTGATCTCGTCGGTGAGGCGGGCGATTTTGTTACTTATGTTCACAGCTGCATTCTACCACAGTAGGGAGGCAGGGCAAAACCCCTATTGGCTCTCTTCCACCCCACCCTCATTTAATCTTTTCCCGCCCTCCGCCCTTTAATGAAAAAATCTCCCTTAATCCCCCTTTGTTAAAGGGGGAGACTGGATGGGGGGCAACGTGCCCCCAGTTTAAGGAGTTTAACTCATTAGGGCGGGCTGGGTTGGGACACTAAACGCACGTTCGCCAGGGTGGGGCGAGACACGCACGTTCGCCAGGGTGGAGCGGGGAGAGAAGTCTATAGAGGTTACACCCCTGCTAAAGCAGGGGGTGGGTTTTGGGTGGGAAAAACAACCTGGGTGGGGGAGATTGTTATTATCAGTCATCAATGCTATACTCTGACAAACCTAGAATTGGAGATTTTGCTTATGAAACGGGCTGACGGGCGCACCTATGACGAATTAAGACCGGCCAAGATAACCCCCGGCTTCCAGAGCTTTGCCGAAGGCTCGGCTCTAATCGAGCTGGGCAAGACGCGGGTGCTCTGCTCGGTCAGCGTTGACGAGAAGGTGCCGCCTTTCTTAAGGGGAGGGGGCACGGGCTGGATTACCGCCGAATACGGCATGCTGCCCCGCGCCACCGTCACCCGCAGCCCTCGTGAAGCAGCGTTGGGACGGGTGGCGGGGCGGAGCCAGGAAATCCAGCGTCTCATCGGGCGCTCGCTGCGGGCGGTCACCGACCTCGCCAGTCTGGGGGAAAGAACGCTAATCGTCGACTGCGACGTGCTGCAAGCCGACGGCGGCACCAGGACGGCGGCTATAACCGGTGCCTATGTCGCCCTGCACCAGGCGCTCAAGACCCTGGCCAATATGGGGATAATAGGCTCGATACCCTTGATAAGCGCCGTCGCCGCCACCAGCGTGGGCATCGTCCACAACCACCAGATGCTAGACCTTTGCTATGACGAAGACTGCAACGCCGCCGTTGACTTTAACGTGGTGATGACCAGCCAGAAAGAGTTCGTCGAGTTACAGGGCACGGCCGAGGGCAAGCCCTTCTCCAGGGAGACCGTCGATTCGCTGATAGCTCTGGCCGAGAAGGGCATCGACCAACTCTTCGAGGTTCAGCAAGCCGCCCTGCAGATGATTTAGACTACGGCCTTACCTGACCGCTGCCCCCTACGGTCTTATCTGACCGCTACCAAAGACAATCCACTTGTAACTGGTAAGCTCCCTTACCCCCAGAGGCCCACGGGCGTGGAACTTCTGGGTGCTGATACCCACCTCCGCCCCCAGCCCGAACTGAGAGCCGTCGGTAAAGCGGGTGCTGGCATTGGCGTAGACGGCGGCGGCATCCACCTCGCTCAGGAAGCGCATAGCCGCCCCGTATTCCTCGGTGAGAATAGCCTCGGAGTGACCCGAGCCGTAGCGCTCGATGTGCTCCAGCGCCTCGTCCAGGGAAGCGACGACCTTAATCGCCGCCACCAGGGAAAGAAACTCCTTGCCCCAATCTTCGTCGGTGGCTGGCTTGAGTTTTAGAGAGGAATTGGACTTGAGGATAGCCATCGCCCGCTTATCGCAGTGCATCTCCACACCGGCCTCGGCCAGCTTGGCCGCCGCCTTGGGCAGGTATTTGGGGGCGATATCGGCGTGGACCAGGACGGTATCCAGGGCGTTACAGACGGTGGGCCGTTGCACCTTGGCGTTAAAAACAATCGCCACCGCCTTATCGATATCGGCGCTCCTGTCGACATAGGTGTGGCAAACGCCGATACCCCCCGCCACCACGGGCATAGCGGCGTTTTCCTTGACCCGTTTTATCAGGCCGGCCCCGCCCCGCGGGATGATGAGGTCGATATACTGGCGCATCTGGAGCATATCGCCCACCAGCCTGCGGTCGGTATTTTCAATGAGCTGCACCGCGCCCTCGGGGACGCCGGCGCGCGTCGCCGCTTGCTGGACGACCTTGGCCAGGGCGCTGTTGGAGTGGACGGCTTCCTTACCACCCCTGAGGATGAGAGCGTTGCCCGACTTGAGGCAGAGGGCGGAGATATCTATGGTAACGTTGGGGCGGCTCTCGTAGATGGCGCCGATGACCCCTAGCGGCACGCGCCTCTTGCCCAATTGCAGGCCGTTGGGCAGAGTGCGCATATCCCAAATCTCGCCCACCGGGTCGGGCAATGCCGCCACCGAAAGCACATCGGTAGCGATGGCTTCGAGGCGGCTGGCATCAAGCATCAGCCGGTCGAGCATGGCGGCGTTCATCCCCGAGGCTTGAGCCTCTTTGTAGTCGATTTTGTTCGCCGCCAGTATTTCTTTCTGCTTGGACAGGATGTCAGCCGAAATGTTATGTAAAGCTTTGTCCTTGATTTCAGTCGAGAGGTAAGCCATGCGGCGCGAAGCTGCCTTAGCCGCCTTAGCCTTTGTTTCCAGTTCCCCTTTTGCTGATGTCATTTTTTTGCCCCCTACTCCGCCGTCTTTTCGAGCCGCCCGCTGCCCCGGAAATAGTAGCTGTACACCGGCGGCACGGTGGTAATCACCCGATTGACCATCTTACGGATATAGCATTCGCCCTGTCGCCCGTCTTCCAGTTCGATTATATAGCCGTCGCCGTCGCTAAAGCGCCGATGAGTCTGGGGGGTGAACTCACCCCGCCAGCCGGCAGTCGATTCGACATAGAAGCGGTATTTAACTTCGACGGCGTCCTGTTTATCTTTGGAAAAATGTATTTTGCCTGAGCATACTTTAAACATATGTCTCTAAAATACTACCATTTCTAGACCATTACCAGGTTATTACGGTGCACCACTTCCGAGCCAAAATCATAGCCGAGAAGGGTGGCAATCTTCTCCGAGTGGGCACCCTTGATGACGGCGATTTCCTTCGAGCTATAGTTGGCGATGCCGCAAGCCAGCCGACAGCCCTCGGCGTCGCAGATGTTGACGATGTCGCCGCGCTTGAACTTGCCTTCGACGTCTTTTATACCCGCCGCCAGCAGACTCCGCTTCTGGTCTTTTAGCGCCAGCACCGCCCCCGAATCCACCACCAGCTTGCCCTTGGTGGAAAGGCCGCTGAGCATCCAGCGCTGGCGGCTCTCCAGGCGGTTGGACGCGGGCAGGAAACGGGTACCGATAGCCTCGCCCTTGACCAGTCTCAAGATAACGTCGGGCTCCCTGCCATCGGCGATAATCACCGTTACCCCCGAAGATGTAGCCAGCTTAGCCGCTTCCACCTTAGCCGTCATACCACCCGTGCCAATCTGGCTGGGGGTGCCCGCCGCCAGGCGCTCGATTTCGGCGTTTATAGTTTTTACTTCGGGGATAAGCTCGGCGTCGGGGTGGCGGTGGGGGTCGGCGGTATATAAGCCCCCGGTATCGGTGAGAATCAACAGCAGGTCAGCGTCGATGAGGTTAGCCACCATCGCCGAGAGGTTATCGTTATCGCCGAAGACAGCTTCACGAATCTCGTCGACGGCGACCACATCGTTTTCGTTGACGATGCAGAGCACCTTTAGCTCCAAAAGCGCCGACAGGGTGTTGCGGGCGTTGAGATAGGCCGCCCTATCGAGGAGGTCGGCCTTGGCCAGCAGAGCCTGAGCCACGGTGATGTTATGTTCGGCGAAGAGCTGCTCGTAGAGGTTCATCAGGCGGTGCTGCCCTACCGAAGCCAGCACCTGCTTGAAGGGGATGTCCCTGACGCGCTTGTTCAGCTCCAGCTTATTCCGGCCCGCCGCCATCGCCCCCGAGGAGACGAGAATAACCTCCCGCCCCTGCTCGTGCAGCTTGGCCAGCTGACCCACCAGGCTGGACATTATATCCTTATCCAGGTTGTCGCCGCCGTTGGTCAGCAGCGCGGTGCCGAACTTAGCTACTATTCGTTGGTACGCCATTTTGCTTTATCCGTACTATATGTCCAATTTCAGCTCATTATAGCAAATTGCCTACCCTTCTGTCCTGTGTTAGAATTTTAGCGTTATTGGGTCCCCGGGAAAATCGAAGATTTTTCTGGGTGTAAGGGCTAGGCCGTATCGGCTAGCCCTAGAGGCGTTTGGGGAGGGATATGGATTTAGCTAAATTATTGCATCTAATTGAAGATGTGCCCGAATACCGCCGGCTGGTGGATGAATTGAAAGAAGCGGATGGGGAGAGGGGGGCGGTGGCGCTGGAGGCAGCCAAGCCCTATCTTATAGCGGCTTTATATCAATCTCTGGGGCAGCCCCTGGTGGTGGTCAGCGCCCAGCCGGAGAAGTGCCAGAAACTCTACGAGCAGATAGCGGCCTGGAGCAGCTTTAGCGAGGCAAGGCTTTTCCCCGAGCCCGACGCCCTGCCCTACGAGCGCATTGCTTCGGATAGTTCCACCGAGCTGGAAAGGGTGCAGGTTTTGTCGGCGCTGGCGGGCACGGACGGCGAGGCAAGTCCTCCCTTGATTGTCGTTTCGGCGCCGGCGCTGATGGGGAAGCTGACACCGCATAAGCAGTTTAGCGCCGCTGGCCACACGCTGAAGCCGGGGATGGAGTCCGAGATTTTCAAGCTGCTGGAGCGCTGGCAGGCGATGGGCTACCGCCTGGAAAACACGGTGGAGGTGCCGGGGACGATAGCCCACCGCGGCGGCATCGTCGATATCTATCCCCCCACCAGCGAACTGCCCACCCGAATTGAGTTCCTGGGCAACACCATCGACAGCCTGAGGCCCTTCGACCCCGCCAGCCAGCGCTCGTCGGGCGCGATAGAGTCGCTGGCTATCGGGCCGGCCACGGAACTGCTGGCGCCGCTGGAGAGCCCTAAAGCCGAGCTGGAAGAGATAGTCAAGCGCCTTAAGCTGGCTAATTGCAACGCCGAGGTGCGCCGGCAGTTCGAGCGGGAGATGACTATGCTGGCCGACAAGCAGGAGCTAGGCAATTTGCCGTTCTACGCCCCCTTATTTAATACCGACAGCCTGCTCGACTTTCTACCCGCCGACTGCCTTTTGGTGCTCGACGAGCTGCCCAACATCAAGCAAGCCGTCGAAGAGCTGGATGCCCAGGCCGAACAGCTGCGCGCCGAGAAGATAGAGCGAAAAGAGCTGCCGGTAAACTTCCCCAGGCCCTATTTCAGCTGGCAGGAGCTGGAGCCCAAAATAAACCGAAAGTCGCGCCTGAGGCTCACCGCCTGGGGTGTCGATGAAGAGCCAGGCCACCGCCTGAGCTTTAGCCCCACCCCCAGCTACGCCGGGCAGCTGCCCGCCTTCATCAAGAAAGTCAAACAGCTTTTGGAGCAGAAAAAACGATTGATAGTCGTCAGCCACCAGGCCAGCCGACTATCCGAGCTACTGGAACAGGCGGATATTATGGCTTCGCCCGTTGACGATATAAAGCAGATTCCCCCACCCGCCTCCCTGACCCTGGTGCAGGGGTTGCTGGGGGAGGGGTGGGTAATGAACAGCGATACGCTTCTTTTCACCGACGCCGAAATCTTCGGCTTCATTAAGCAGCGGCGGCTGGTGAAGAGGCGGCCCGTGCCCCACCACCGGTTCCTCATCGAGCTGACGCCCGGCGACTATGTGGTGCATGTCGAGCACGGCATCGCCAGGTTCGCCGGCGTTATCAAGATGGGCGAGGACAACAGCCAGCGGGAATATTTGATTTTACAGTACGCCGCCAACGACCGGCTCTATGTCCCCACCGACCAGATTGACCGCGTCAACCGCTATGTCGGCGCCGGCGACCAGCCCCCCACCCTTTCCCGGCTGGGCACGCAGGAGTGGCACCGGGCTAAGCAGAAGGTCAGGGAATCGGTGGAGGAGGTCGCTAAGGAGCTGCTGGCGCTCTACGCGGCCCGGGAGGTCGTGCCCGGTTTCGCCTTCGGGCGCGACAGCGTCTGGCAGCAGGAGCTGGAGGCTTCCTTCCCCTACGTGGAGACGCCCGACCAGATGGAGGCCCAGGCCGACGTTAAGGCCGACATGGAGAAGGCCAGCCCCATGGACAGGCTGGTCTGCGGGGATGTGGGCTACGGCAAGACCGAGGTCGCCCTCCGCGCCGCCTTCAAGGCGGTGATGGACGGCAAGCAGGTGGCGGTACTGGTGCCGACGACGGTGCTCGCCCAGCAGCACTTCGCCACTTTCAAAGAAAGGCTGGAGGCCTTCCCGGTGAGAATCGAGGTCTTGAGCCGCTTTAAGACGCCCAGAGAGCAGCGGTCCATCGTGGAGGGATTAGCCGACGGCAGCGTCGATATCTGCATCGGCACCCACCGATTATTGCAGAAGGATATTGTATTTAAGAACCTGGGGCTGCTCATCATCGACGAGGAGCAGCGCTTCGGCGTGGCTCACAAGGAGCATCTCAAGAAGCTGCGGCAGGAAGTGGACGTTTTAACTTTGAGCGCCACCCCCATCCCCCGCACCCTGCACATGTCGCTGGTGGGGGTGCGGGACATGAGCACCATGGAGACGCCGCCCGAGCAGCGCCTGCCCATCAAGACCTATGTCGCCCGCTACGATGAGCAGCTGGTCAGGGAGGCCATCCTGCGGGAGCTGGAGCGCAACGGGCAGGTCTTCTTCGTCCACAACCGGGTGCAGAGCATCGACTTTATCGCCGCCAAGCTACAGGCTCTGGTGCCCGAAGTCAGGATTGCCGTCGCCCACGGGCAGATGCCCGAGGGAGCGCTGGAGAGGGTGATGAGCGAGTTCAGCGAGGGTAAGAACGATATATTAGTCTGCAGCACCATCATCGAGTCGGGGCTGGATATGCCCAACGTCAATACCCTGATTGTCAACCGCGCCGACAGGTTCGGGCTGACCCAGCTTTACCAGTTGCGGGGCAGAGTGGGGCGGGGGGCAAATCTCGCCCACGCCTATTTTCTCTACGACAGGGGGAAGATGCTCACCCCCACCGCCGAGAAGCGGCTAAAGACAATCTTCGAAGCCACCGAGCTGGGGGCGGGTTTCAACATCGCCCTCAAGGACCTGGAAATCAGGGGGGCGGGGACGCTTTTGGGAGCCAGGCAGAGCGGGCATATCAGCGCCGTCGGTTTCAGCCTTTATACGCGGCTCTTGGCGGAGGCGGTGGAGGCGCAAAGGTCGAAGCAGGCGGGCGTTCCTGAAACAAAGCCCTCCCCCCTCCCACCACCCACCAT
>CAZPLG010000016.1:0-16273 GCA_964587415.1 uncultured Dehalococcoidales bacterium
CGGTTGCCGATAAGACCAAGATTGATAAGCAGCTCAGCGAGGATATCAAGCTGGCGATGAAGATATCGAGCCTGGGTCGTGCCGCCCGCAGTGAAGCGGGCATCAAGGTGCGCCAACCTTTAGCTAGGGCCGAGGTTAAGGTGGGGTCTAAGCGCGAACTGGAGGCACTGGAGCGGTTAAAGCCTCAAATTCTGGAAGAGCTTAATGTCAAGATTATTGTTCCCACACTTCATCTTCATCTTCGTACTTTTGCTCCTGAGGTTATTATCTCACCTGAGATCTCACCGGAACTCCAGAGAGAGGGGATAGCCAGAGAAATAGTGAGAAGGTTGCAAACGATGCGCCGTTCGGCGGGCTTCGATATCGCCGACCACATCGTAACCTGTTACCAGGGGGACGATTACATCAAGCAGGTGATGGCCGACTTCGCCGACTATATCAAGCAGGAAACGCTATCAAAGGAGCTTGTCGAGGGCGTCCCCGGAAAGGATGCCTTCACCGAAAGCCATAAGCTGAGCGGCCACGAAATCACGCTGGGGGTTAGGCGGCTGGGCTAGGAGGGTGGGGGGCTTTCTTCCAGGGTGGCGTAGGCGGTCTGCTGGCTGTCGCCTCGCCAGAAGGTTATTTCTACCTCTTGTCCTATTTGAGCAGAGTAGAGGGTTTGGAGCAGCTCGTTAACATCGGCTATCTCTTGGTCGCCAAATTTAACGACAACGTCACCGGCTTGGAGTCCGGCTATGTCCGCGGGGCCGCCCGCCATTACTCCTCTAATCATCGCCCCTGTGTTTACGCTTAGCCCGTAATAGGAAGCTACCGTTTGGTCTACGGTGAGCAGGTTCTGTACCCCCAGGAAGGGGCGAACCACGTAGCCTGTTTGCACCAGTTGCTCGATAATCGGCATTACTTCTTGGGTGCTTATGGCGTAGCCCATGCCTTCAACGCCGACGGCAGAGATCTTGGCGTTGGTAATGCCGATTACCTCGCCGGCCATATTCACCAGCGGCCCGCCGCTATTTCCGGGGTTGATGGCGGCGTTAGTCTGAATGAGGTTATATCGCGTCAGCCCTGTCTCATCCGTTATCGAAACATTCTTGCGGCTAACTATGCCGTTGGTGGCGCTTATCCCTTCACCCAAGGCATTACCGATAGCCACTACCCAATCGCCGACCCTTAGATTCTCGGAATTTCCTACCGCCACTGCCGGCAGGTTATTGGCGTCAATGCTAAGGATGGCTACATCCGTCAGTGCATCGGTGGCTACGCTGTTTATATCCACGTTAAAGATTCGGCCGTCGTCCAGGGTTACGGTAATACTCTCCGCTCCCGCTACCACGTGGTTGTTGGTCACGATAAGCCCGTCCGCATCTATAATCCACCCCGAGCCCGCCCCCTGCTGCTGGTAAGGGCGGCTGAAGATATCGTAGGCGGTAAACTCAATGTTGATAGCCACCACCGAGGGCTTGACCAGAGCCACCACGTCGGCGATAGAGGGCAGCACCAAGGTTTCGTCCCCGGCGGGCGGCGTCCAGCCAGCGTCGATGGGGTTGCCTGAGTCCGGGGGTGGTGAGGAATCGGGGGGTGCCGAGCAACTGACGCTCACCAGAAGGCTCAGGATTATAACAAGGGCGATTATTAAATATCTTATCTTCGGCGCTTTCATAACTATTTTATTTTAGCACGGGGGCGGGGCGGAGGCAAAGTGATTTTTGTCACCAGTTCTGTCAGCTTTCCAAAGAGGCCGAAATCTGTTATAGTTTACCCCAGTCCTATAAAGGGGGGATGTGGTGCCTGGACAGCTAATAGCTAAAGCCAGAAATGAAGGCAGGACGGTGCTGACCGAGGTTGAGTCCAAGCAGCTTATCCAGCAGGCGGGAATAGACGTGGTTGAGACGCGGCTTGCCACCTCTAAAGAGGAAGCCGTATCCATGAGCAAAGAGCTGGGCTTTCCGGTGGTATTAAAGATAGCCTCGGCGGATATCGTGCACAAGAGCGACGCTGGCGGGGTTAAGCTGGGGCTGGAAAACGCGGAGGCGGTAGGGCAAGCCTATGATGACATTATGGCGGTGGTTGAGCAAAAACACCCCAAAGCCAAGATTCTGGGGGTGGCGGTGCAAAAAATGGCGCGCCCCGGCGTCGAGGTGATTATCGGCATGTCCAAGGACGACCAGTTCGGGCCCGTTTTGATGTTCGGGCTGGGTGGAGTCCTGGTGGAGGTGCTTAAAGACGTATCCTTCCGGCTGGTTCCCCTGGCCAAGAGGGATGCCGCCGAGATGGTCAGGGAGATAAAGGGCTATCCCTTGCTCGAAGGCTATCGGGGAAGAGAGGCGGTGAAGATATCTTACCTGGAGAATTTGTTGCTCAAGGTGTCCGATTTTGTGGAGAAGAATCCTGAGGTTAAGGAGCTTGACCTCAACCCTGTTTTCGCCTACAGCGATGGCGCTTTAGCCGTAGATGCCAGAGTGATACTAGAAAAAAGCAAAAAATGAACCTGAAACAGATGTTGGAGCGGGCGGCGGAGCGCTACGCGGGCAAGACGGCAATCGTCATGGGCGAGCGCAAGCTGTCCTATAGCGAGCTGGACGAAGCCTCGAATAAAGTAGCTAACGCCCTGGCGGGGATGGGTATAGGCAGGGGCGACCGGGTCGCTCTGCTGCTGGCTAACAGCCCCGAGTTTGTCGCTATCTACTTCGGGGTGATTAAGGTGGGGGCTATAGCCGTCCTGCTCGACCCCAAGTATAAGCTCACCGAGCTGGTCTCCCTCTGTAATGACTCCCAACCCAGGGTCCTGGTAACGGAAAGTCCCTGCCTGGAGCAGCTGGCTCCCGTGTTGGACAGGTTCAAGTCCGTGGAGAGGGTTATCGCTCTCAGTTCCAAGAGCAAGGGACAGTTCCTCGGCTACGAAGAGATAATGGCCGAAAGCTCCTCGGAGGCGATTGCTGCCGAGCCTGCGCCCGAAGATATCGCCCACATCGCCTATACCTCGGGCCCTTCCTTTCATCCCTGCGGGGTGGCTATGTCCCACCAGGCGCTGGTCAAAGAAGCGGCCATATCGGGCGACAGCTTCCAGCAGACGGATAAAGATATCGTGGTGCTGTTCGCCCTGCCCATGCACCATGCCTTCGGGCTGGTGGTGATAATGATGACGGCCATTATTAAAGGCAGCAAGGTGGTAATCCTGCCCGGGCTGTCCGTCGAGAGTTTGTTCGAGCTTACCGAAAAGGAGAAAGCTACCATATTTATGGGAGTGCCCTTCGTTCACGGGCTGATAGTCGATGCCGTCGAAGCCGGCGGGATAAAGCACGACATTAGCTCTCTCCGTCTCTGGGGCACGGCCGGAGCCGCCATGCCGACCAATATCGCCCAAAAGGTGAAGCAGCATATCGGCTTGACCCCGGTTAACTTCTGGGGGATGACCGAGTCGGCGGCTCACGTTAGCTGCACCGCCCTCGACGGGCGGGGACCAGCGAGCTCGGTGGGTAAGTCCTTACCCGGCTGGGAACTGAGGATAGTGGATGACGGGGGCAGGGAGCTGCCCACAGGCGAGACGGGCGAGATAGTGGTCAGGGGGCCGATTATGAACGAATACTATAACAACCCCCAGGCGACGGCCCAGGTGATTAAGGACGGCTGGCTCTATACCGGTGATGTCGGCTGGCTGGATAAGGCGGGCTGGCTGTTTCTGGCGGCGGGCCGGAAGAAAGACATGATTATCAGCAAGGGGCAGAATATCTGCCCCAGCGATATTGAAGAGATAATCGGCGCTCACCCCAAGGTGGCTGAGGTGGCGGTGGTGGGCATCGCCGACGAGTCGAGGGGTGAGACGCCGCGGGCGGTCATAAAATTAAAGGCGGGCGAGCAGGCTACCGAACAAGAGATAAAGAAGTTCTGCCTGGAGCACCTGGCCAACTATAAGGTGCCCCGGGAGATTGTCTTTGCCGGGTCTTTGCCCAAGACCGCCGACGGCAGAATTGATAAGGAAAGCCTTAAATGAAGCGAAGAGTGGTCGTTACCGGAATGGGCATGGTGACCCCGCTGGGGGTGGGGGTGGAGGCAAGCTGGCAGGCTCTATGCCAGGGAAAATCGGGGGTGGGACCCGTTAGCCATTTCGACGCCAGCCAGTTCCGCACCCAGATTGCCGGTGAGGTTGACGGTTTTAATCCTCACGACTTTATCGACCGCAAGCTGGTAAGGCGTGGCGACCGTTTTATCCACTTCGCCCTGGCGGCAGCGCGAATGGCGCTGGAAGATTCAAAGCTTAAGATAAGCTCCGCCAACGATGAACGGGTGGGGGTGTCGGTGGGGACAGCTATGGGGGGCATAGAGAGCATCGAGAAGAACCACGAGCTGTTGATTAAGGGGGAGCGCCAGAAGATTTCTCCCTTCTTTGTGCCCAGTTTCCTCTGCAACATGGCCACGGGGCAGGTCGCTATTCAGTTCGGGGCTAAGGGGGCCAATATGTGCACGGTGACCGCCTGCGCCTCGGGGACGCACGCCATCGGCGACGCCGCTATCGTTATCCAGCGCGGCGAGGTCGATGCCATGATTGCCGGCGGCACCGAGGCGGCAATAAGGCCGTTGGTCTTTGCCGGCTTAGACCCGCTCAAAGTAATGTCGGCCCGAAACGATGAGCCAGAAAAAGCCAGCCGTCCCTTCGATAAGGGGCGCGACGGCTTTATTATCGGTGAGGGGGCGGGTATGGTCATTCTGGAGGAACTGGAGTCCGCCCAAAAGCGGGGGGCTAAGATTTACGGCGAGGTGCTGGGCTACGGCTTAAACAGCGACGCCTATCACATCACCGCCCCCGATCCCGAGGGCGCTGGGGCGGCCAGTTGCATGAGACTGGCGCTTGAAGACGCGGCTATCTCTCCCAGCCAGGTTGACTATATCAACGCCCACGGCACCTCGACGAAACTCAACGACCTCTCCGAGACCAAGGCCATAAAGAGCGTCTTCGGCGAGCGCAGCCACAAGATACCGATTAGCGCCAACAAATCGATGATGGGGCATATGTGGGCCGGGGCGGGGGTGGTGGAGGCGATAGCCTGCCTGCTCACCATTAAAGATGGCATTATACCGCCGACCATCAACTACGAGACCCCCGACCCTGAGTGCGACCTCGACTACGTGCCCAATACGGCTCGAAAGGCCGAGGTAAAGATGGTCCTCTCCAATTCCTTCGGCTTCGGCAGCACCAACGGCTGCCTGATTCTGGGGAAGTTCTCTCCCTAGAAAAACCCCCTTTTGCCCGGTTAGCTATTGCCAAGAATAGTGATGTGTGCTATATTTTATATACCTAGAATTACTATGTATGTAGATTAACAAGTTATTTCACGTCGTCAAGGCAGCAGTTCCGGTATATAAAAAAGAAAGGAGGTGAGCGCTAGATAATGAAATTTCTAAGTTTAGCCATCTGTTCCCTGGGTGTGTGGGTGTTCCTGACCCCGTTAGTGGCGGCTGATTGGGTTAGTTACGTCTTTGGTGGCCTAGCCGCCGTACTGGCCTTCCTGGGCATGATGATGATGAAGTCGTAGCCTTTAGAGGCTATGGATATCCACTAATGAAATCTAGCCAAAACTCACCGAAACTAAGATGGAGCTGCTGCCTTGGCCAACCTGCCCTTAACCCCATATTTTAAAGCGTATTGCAAAGCGGAGGGCTCTGTATTATTATAATACATAGGGTGACTAGGTGTTTTAGAGCGAGGTGAATGGAATGGCACAGAGGCGCGAGCTCATAAAGGGCAGTTTTGATTCCTTAATTCTTTGCTTACTGGACCAGCAGCCGATGTACGGCTACCAGATTATAAAGGAGCTGGAGCGCAAGAGCGAAGGCTATTTCCGCTTTAAGGAAGGCACGCTCTATCCGGCTCTGCATCGCCTGGAGCAAACGGGCTTAATCGAGGGCAAGTGGCAGATGCTGGCCAACGGACGGCAACGAAGATATTATAATATCACGGAAAAGGGGCTCCACGGCTTGGAAACCAAGCGGAGCCAGTGGCTGGATTTCCTGGCAGCGATGAACCTGATTATTCAGCCCGAGTCTGACTGATATGAGGTTATGAAGTGGTAACGGCTCTGAGTCACTATCTGGACAATGTGAGGGAGAACCTGAAGCTTGACAGCTCCACGGAGCAGGAGGTCATCCAGGAGCTGGAAACGCATATCGAGGATGAGCTCCGGGAGCTTAAGGATTCCGGGCTGTCGGATGAAGAGGCGGCTAAAGCCTGTTTGACGGTTATGGGCTCAGCCAAGACGCTCGCCCACCAGATATACGAGAGCCACAGCCAGGGCAGCTGGACTCAGGCGCTGTTTACCGCTATGCCCCACCTGCTTTTCGGTCTCCTCTTTGCCCTCAGCTGGTGGCAGGGTATTATCGGGATTTTGGCCGTGCTGGTGGCGGTCTTGAGCGTGGTGGTCTACGGGTGGTGGCGGGGCAAACCCTACTGGCTTTTCTCCTGGCTGGGTTACTCCTTGCTGCCGGTGGTCTTTGCCGGCCTTCTGCTGCTCTATCTGCCGCCGGGGTGGGCCTGGGTTGCCATACTAATCTACGTCCCCACGTCGTTATGGCTGGTCTGCGCCTTTATGCTTAAAACGATAAAGCGGGACTGGTTATACAGCTCGCTGATGTTGTTACCGCTGCCGATTATCATCGGTTGGTTCCTGGCGGTTGAGCCTGTGGACGGCGTGCCCGCCTACTGGACACAGCGCCTCCAGGAGTTCGCCCCCTGGATAGGATTGACCTTTCTCTCCCTGGGGGTGGCCGTCACCACATTTATCCGCTTGAGAAAACGCTGGCTGAGGATATCGGTCCTGGTAATTTCGGGGCTGATAACCCTGACCATAATTGCCTATTATGCCGAGGGCAGGCTCAGCGTACCCGCCTTTTTAGCTCTGATCGTAGTGATGCTGATTCTACTGCTAAGCCCGGCTTTAGTGGAACGAACGCTAAAACACACCGGTTAACATTGTCCGAGGGACACTGGCAGTAGCTTTTTTGTGTTTTTGGCTAATAAGGAGGAGACGCTTTTTTATGGCTCAAAAGGTAGCTGTCATCACCGACAGCATAGCTTGTCTTACCAAGGAGCTGGTGGAGCAGTACGGCATCAGGATTGCCCCCATTAATCTCTACTTCGGGGATAAGGCCTACCGGGACTGGGTGGATATAACCCCCGATGAAGCCTACGAGCTGTTCCTGAAAGACCCCGATGCCTTTAGGACCTCGGGGAGCAATCCCCCGGAGTGGATGGAGGCTTGCCGTGCCGCCAGCCGAGAAACCGACAGCATTGTTTGTATTACCCTTTCCTCCAAGCTGAGCGTGGTCTATAACAGCGTGCTGGATGTTAAAAAGCGCCTCAAGGATGAAATCCCCGGGCTTTCTATAGAGGTGGTGGATTCCCAGACGGTCACGGCTACCGAGGGCTTTGTCGCCCTGGCGGCGGCGCGGGCAGCGGAGAAAGGCAAATCGCTGCCCGAGGTGGTTGAAGCCGCCGAGGAGGTGAAGGGCAAGGTTGCCCTGGTTGCTTTCCTGGATACCATCCGTCATGTTTACCGCACCGGGCGCATACCCAAGATAGCGGCTCTGGCCGGCTCGGTGCTTAATATCAAGCCGATGCTCACCGTTTCCGGGGGGGTAGTTCGTTTTATGGGTGTGGTGCGGAGCCGCGAGCGGGGCATAAGGCAGATGCTTAAGAAAATGAGGGAGAAGGTGGGGCAAAACCCGGTCCATGTGGCGGTGATGCACGCCTTCGCCCGGGAAGAGGGCGAGAAGCTGAAGGAACGGGTTGACTCCGAGTTTAACTGCGTCGAGCTCTGGCTCACCGGCTTCAGCCCGGTGATGGGCTATGCCACCGGCACCGGCACGCTGGGACTGGCTTTCTATGAAGACTAGCCATTGACTACTTCAAATTCTAGAAGGTGAATAAGCCGTGAAGTGGTGGCTGAAGGTAATACTGGCTGTCGTGCTGGCGGCAATCGCCGCCTTTCTGGGGATTTCGGTCTACCTGGGTCACTCGATGACGGCTATAGAGAGGTTGCCCGTTACCGAGACCCCCGCTATTTGCGGGCTCGACTATGAAGAGATTTCTTTCCCCAGCCGTGTAGACGAGCTGACCCTTTACGGCTGGTATCTGCCCGCTGAAGACGGCGACGAGGTCATTATTATGGTGCACGGCGCCGAACAGCATAGAGCTGACCCCGGCGTAAAGATGCTGGATATCGCCTGCGGGCTGGTGGGGCACGGCTACAGCGTCCTCATGTTCGACCTGCGGGGGCATGGCGAATCCGATGGCGACAGGATGTCGGCGGGCTATTACGAGGTCAGGGACCTGGGCGGCGCCGTCGACTATGTGGTGGGGTTGGGTTTTGAGGATATCGGGGTGCTGGGCTTTTCCATGGGGGCGGTGACGGCCATTATGACCGCCGCCGACTGTGACGATATCGATGTCGTAGTCTCCGACAGCGCTTACGCCGACCTGAATGACATGCTGGAACCCCAGTTTTGCGAGCGCACCAGCTTCCCCAAGTTTTTCCTCCGCCCCCTGCTCTTCATGGTCAAGATGATGTACGGCATCGACTTTACCTCTATCAAGCCGGTGGAGGTGGTGGGTAATATCGCCCCCCGCCCCATCCTCTTTATCCACGGTGAGCTCGATGATACCGTGCCCGTGGCGCATGCCTACAGCCTGTATGAAGCCGCTGGTAACCCGCTGGACGAGCTGTGGATAGTCCCCGATGTCGGCCACGTCGAGGCTTATATCATCTATCCCGAAGACTATATGGACAGGGTGACCGCTTTCTTCGACGACGCTTTAAGGTAATTGCCCCGATTTTTGCCCTATTATGTCTAGCCAAACCAGGCTAAACCTTCTATAATGGGGGCATGGTTAGTCAGCTTGTTTCCGACCTGCAGCGACTGACTGATGGGTTGGGGGAACTCCCCGAGCCGGTAGTCAAGCCGGCTTTTGTCGCCGTCAGCGGCCTGCCGGGAACGGGAAAATCCTACTTCTGCGCTAAACTGGCTGAGAGGCTGCCCTTCGTTATCCTGGAGAGCGACGCCCTGCGTAAGACACTTTTCTCGCCGCCGAGCTACAGCCCCGAGGAGAGCGCCCGCCTCTTTCGGATACTGCCCCGCCTCATCGAAAGGCTGCTCAAAAAGGGCATTCCCCTTATTCTCGATGCCACCAACCTGTCGGAGCGGGACCGGGAACGCCTCTACAATATCGCCGACCGTATCGACGCCAGGCTGATTCTGGTGCGTGTAGAGGCGCCCCCTGAGCTGGTCTACCAGCGGCTTAAAGCCAGAAGTAATGGAGAAGATTCGGGGAATAGCTCGGATGCCGACTGGGAGGTCTACCGCAAGATGAAGCCCACGGTGCAGAAAATCAGCCGCAGGCACTATGCTGTGGATAGCTCGCGGGATATCACTCCCGTGCTGGACAAGGTGGTCAGGGAGGCGAGTCGCTAGAAAAGCAACAGATTAAAGATAGGGGGTTATTTGGAGATGACAGACGCTAAGAAGATAAAGAGCCTGCTGGAGAAGTTATCTAACGCCCACGGGATTTCCGGGTATGAAGGCAGCGTTAGGGAAATCATCAAAAAAGAGATTGAGTCGTGCGTCGACGAGCTTAAAACCGACAGCTTCGGCAATCTAATCGCCACCAAGAAGGGGAAGTCGCCCTCGGTGATGATAGCCGCCCATATGGATGAGATAGGGCTGATGGTGAAATACATCGACGACGAGGGCTTCGTCCGCTTCGCCAAGGTGGGGGGCTGGTTCGACCAGACGCTGGTCAACCAGCGGGTATTGCTGCACACTAAGAAGGGTACGGTTACCGGCGTTATCGGCTCCAAGCCGGTGCACGTGATGAAGAACGATGACAAGAAGAAGGCGATAGAAGCCAAGGATATGTTCATTGATATCGGCGCTTCATCCCGGGACAAAGCTACCGCTATGGGCGTCGAGCCCGGGGTAACGGCTTCGCTTGACCAGAGGCTGGCGGCATTAGCCAACGACAGGGTCACCGGCAAAGCCTTCGACGACCGTGCCGGGAGCGCGGTGCTGATTACGGCGCTGCAGAGAATTGCGGGAATGAAGCTGGCGCCCTCGGTGATGGGCGTTTTTACCGTCCAGGAGGAGGTCGGGCTAAAGGGCGCCAGGACATCGGCTTTCGGGCTGAACCCCGATGTCGGCATTGCCATCGACACCTGCATACCCGGCGACCACCCGGGCATAAAGAAGACCGATTCCGCCGTTGAAATCGGCAAGGGGCCTTCGATTACGGTGATGGATGCCGGGGGGAGAGGGGTGATTACTCACCCCAGGGTGCTGGAGTGGCTCTGTGAAACAGCCAAGGCTAAGGGCATTCCCTACCAGATGGATGTTACCGAGAGCGGCACCACCGACGCCTCTGCCATCAGCCTGACGCGGGAGGGTATCCCTTCGGGGGTGATTAGCATCGCCACCCGCTATATCCACACCCCGGTGGAGGTTTTGAGCTTGAAAGACCTCGCCCAGACCGCCGAGCTGGTTGTCGAGGCGATAAAATCAGCCGGTAACTACTTCTAGGGAGTTTAAGCATGCAGATTAAATACCTGGGTCATGCCGCCTTTGTTGTCACCTCGGATAGAGGGGTGAAGATCATAACTGACCCCTACACTACCAGCCCCGACTTGACCTATAGGGAGATAAGGACGACGGCTGATGTCGTTACCGTGAGCCATGACCACTTTGACCATTGTAATGTGGCTGCTGTCGAGGGTAACCCCCAGGTGATGAGACGGGCGGGAGTCTCTGCCGCCAAGGGCATAAAGTTTAAGGGTATCATCAGTTATCACGATGACGAGGGGGGGAGGATGAGGGGTAACAACATCATCTTCTGCTTCGAAGTGGACGGGGTAAAAGTCTGCCATCTCGGCGACCTTGGCCACCGACTCGACGATAAGCAGAAGGCGGAGATAGGCAGCGTCGATATCTTGCTCATCCCCGTGGGCGGTTACTATACCATCGATGCCAAAACCGCCACCGAGGTCTGTGACCAGCTAGAGCCCGGGGTGATTATCCCCATGCACTATCGGACGGATAAGGGCCTGCCCAACATCGCCGGTGTGGAAGAGTTTTTGCGCGGCAAGGCCAGGGTAAAGTGGCTGGATACCAGCCAGGTGGAATTTAAAGCCGGAGGGTTGCCCGACGCCGGCCAAATCATCGTGCTTAAACCGGCATTATAGCTTCGGGCAGTTGACGGTGGTGGTATAATTAATTATGGGGGTGAGGTTAGGGGGACTGAGAAACATATTTTGGAAATAGGTTGTATCGTTCTTGCCGGGGGCAAGGGTTTACGTTTGGGACGAGATAAGGCACTTGAGACAGTTGATAGCCAGAGTTTACTGCAACGGGTGGTAAACCATCTCAGTTCCTTTAGCAGCGAGATTATTATAGTTACAGCTAAAGGTAAGTCCCTTCCCCAGTTTTTTCGCAACCCGAGGTTTAGAGTAGTCGCTGACGCCTATCCGGGCAGAGGCGCTCTGGTTGGTCTGGCTACCGGTTTAGCCGCATCAAGGGCACGTTATAACCTGGCTGTCGCCTGCGATATGCCTTTCCTCAATCAAGCCTTGCTCCGTTATATGCTTGGGCTTACGGATGGTTTTGACCTGGTGATCCCCCGCCTGGACGATATGGTGGAACCTTTGCACGCTGTTTACGCCAGGAGCTGCCTGGCTCCCATAGAGCGGCTGCTCGAGCAGGGAAATATGAGGATTAACACCCTTTTTGAGCTGGTTAAGGTCAGGTATGTGGAGGCTGACGAGGTTGACCGTTTCGACCCCCGCCACCTGAGTTTTTTCAATGTTAATACCAGGGCTGACCTGGAGAAGGCGCAACAACTGGCCAAGGAGATATAAACCGGTGATAAGTGTTGAGCAGGCTCTGGAGAAGATTCTGGAGCATATAGAAGTTCTGGGCGTGGAAGAAAGCCCTATACTGAGCTGTCTGGGGCAGGTGCTGGACGAGGATATATTCTCTGAAATCAACATTCCGCCGCTGGATAATTCGGCTATGGACGGCTATGCCGTCAGGGCGGCCGATACCCGCGGCGCCAGCCAGAAGTCACCCCGTGTTCTGCGCGTTATCGACACTGTTGTTGCCGGCTCGATTTCCCGCACCAGAGTGGAGCCGGGGACGGCGGTCAGGATTATGACCGGGGCGCCTGTACCCAAGGGTGCCGACGCGGTGGTCAAGTTTGAGGATACCGACCAGTCGGGGCGGGGGGCGGATGCGTCTGAAGTGGGCATTCTGGCCGAGGTAGAACCCGGGCTGGATATACGGAGAGCGGGTGAGGACATCGCCAACGGGATGATGGTGCTGGATAAGGGGACGCTAATCAGACCCGCCGAGGTCGGCGCTCTGGCCTCGCTGGGTCGCCGCACTATAAAGGTCATCCGCCGTCCGGTGGTGGCTGTCTTAGCCACCGGCAACGAGGTGGTGGATATTACTCAACCGCTGCCCGAGGGCAAGATATACAACAGTAACAGTTACAGCCTGGCAGCTCTGGTTATGCGCTACGGGGGGATTCCCCGAATACTGGGTATCGCCTCCGACGTGGAAGATTCACTGATAGCCAGGCTCCACCTGGGACTGGATGCCGATATGCTGGTAACCTCGGGGGGAGTTTCGCTGGGCGATTACGACATCGTGCGTGACGTCCTGGCTAAAGAGGGTGAAATGGTCTTCTGGCAGGTCCGGCAGAAACCGGGCAAGCCGCTGGCTTTCGGCATGATTCGGGCGCTGGGCAACGGGGGCGGGGTCAGAAAGATACCCCTCTTCGGGCTGGCGGGCAACCCGGTCAGCGCCATGCTTAACTTCGAGCTGTTCGCCCGCGCGGCGATGCTCAAGATGATGGGCCGCAAGAAGCTGGCCAAGCCGATGATAGGAGCCATAATAGAGGAGCCGATTGAGAACACCGACGGGCGGCGTATCTTTGCTCGGGCGGTGGTGCAAAAGCGTAGCGGCAGGTATTTCGCTCGTCTTACCGGGCCCCAGGGCTCGGGGATTTTGACCTCGATGACGCTGGCTAACGGGCTGGTGATTGTGCCCGAGGATAAGCCTGGCGTGAAGGAAGGGGATTCGGTGCAGGTGATAATGCTGGATTGGGGCGAGGAGGTATAGTCTTGATATTCGATGCTGCGGGGTTCGTCTTCGAACCGCCACCGGTTATATCCCGGGCGCGGCGGGTTTTGATTAAACCCAGCGCCGCCTACCCGACGCCCTATCCGGTGAGCACCAGCCGGGAGATGCTCTCGGCGATAGTAGAAGGCATCAGGCAGGTCAGTGACGCCGATGTTCTCATCCTGGCCGGCACCCCTGACGGGGAACCCGTCTATCCCATATACCAGAGCCTGGGCTATAATTTCCCCCGGGTTTTGACCCTGGATGTTAAAGATTGCATCTGGGTGGAGGTGGATAATCCCCTGCCCAAGCCCCTGATTGTGCCTACCTTCTGGGTGCCTAATGTTATCCTGTCCTGCGACTACCTGATAACGGTGGCGCCGCTGAAGGTTATCCAGGGCCAGGGAAGTTTAAGCATAGCCAACCTGCTCTCGGTGCTGCCCAGCAGTAAGTACGGGGGTGGGACGCCCTGGGGGTGGGAAGATTTATATGATTTGGGGATAGAGCAGGTGATAGCCGACCTCTATTTTACCCTGCCTTTCGACCTGGGGATTATCGAAGCCCACCAGAAGTTCGTCGGGGAAGAAAACCCGACGCGGGGCGTGATTGAGCAGTGCGACCGCGTTTTCGTCGGCGAGCCTTATGAAGTGGACAGCGAAGCCTCGAAAGCACTGGGGCTGGAAACCGATTACCTCGATTTGATAAAGGAAGCCCGCGTGGGGCTGGAATAATGAGGCGGTGGGCTTTTACTTTACGCTGAATTCGGTATAGCGCCCGCTGGGTTCCGTCCAGTTGGCAAACACCTTTTCCACCCTGGCCGCTGGCGGTCCCACATTAAGATAGGTGATTAGCTCTTCCAGTCGCTTTCTCTCTCCCTCGGCGATAACCTCTACCGAGTCTCCGCGAGGTAGATTATGCACATAGCCCTTCAACCCCAGCCCCTTAGCCTTTTGGGCGGCAAAGGTGCGGAAGAAGACGCCCTGAACGTCGCCGTACACCATGACTCTAACCGCAGCTAAATCAGTCTTTTTCATCGTTTCGCTGTGCCCTCGCCCTTAACTCCCCGCTCTGGTGAAGCTGTTGACAAGCAGCTATCTCTATTCCTCCTCCTCTTTCCCCTTCTTCCCCTTTTTAATCACTTCCACCGTGGCCGGTGGGGTCAAGATAGTGGGGTGGGCTATTTTCTTATCGTCCCTTTTATGCTTCTTTGTTTCTCGATGTCGGTAATCTCGACGGCCCATAGTCACACCTCTATCTTAAATATGGTCGCTGGCGACCTGGTTAGTTAAAGTTTACCAAAGGGGAACAATGGTGTAAAGTTGCCTTTAGAGCTTATCCAGAGCTATGCGGGCGGCTTCCACCTCAGCCGCCTTTTTGCTTTTGCCCGACCCCCGTCCCATAATGCTGTCGCCTGCCCTTACCTCAACGGTGAAGCGGCGTTCGTGGGCGGGGCCCACGGCTTCTACCACCCTGTATTTAGGCTTTAGCTGCCGCTCAGCCTGCATAATCTCCTGCAGTTTGGATTTATAGTCGGCTTCCACCCCCTGGCTGAGCGCTTTGCCCATCTTTTTAGACATCAACTTTAGGACGAATTTCCGGGTGACAGCCAGTCCCCGGTCGAGGAAGATGGCAGCGGTTAAGGCTTCCAGAGCACCCGACAGGTTGGCCGGCTTGCTTCTCCCCCCACCCCCCTCTTCTCCCTTACCCAGGTAAAGGAAATCGCCCAGCTTGATAGCTTTAGCCATGCGGGAGAGGGCGGCCTGACTCACCATGGATGAGCGCACTCGGGTCATCTCTCCTTCGCTGAACTGGGGGAAGCGTTTGTAAAGCTCGTCGGCGATTATAAAGCCGAGCACGGCGTCGCCCAAAAATTCCAGTCTTTCGTTATCGCCTGCGGCGAGGCCGGGGTTTTCGTTGAGGTAGGAGCTGTGTATCAGCGCCTGCTCCAGCAGGGCTTTGTTCTTGAACTTGATTTTCAGGGTCTTTTGCAGGGTGGTTATAACAGCCAACTTAATTCCTTTCTTATAGCTTAGCATAAATATTAAGGCGCGCAGTGTCAAATGGCAGCTTATTGCCCTTAGGCTATCCCCGTGTTATAATCCTTTTCGAACTGGGGAATCGTCTAGTGGTAGGACAGCGGACTCTGAATCCGTAAGGGAAGGTTCGAATCCTTCTTCCCCAGCCATTTTGTTTTCGGGGGGTTAAAATGGAACCACTTAAGAGCGATTTGTCTATATACAAAAAGTTCAATTTCAAGCATCCGCCCGTAGCCGTCAAGTTCCTGGAGACCAAACCGAAAGGGATTGAGCGGTTGGATAAGAACCTGTCTTTCTGTGAAATGCTCAAGGAAGCGCAGCAGAGAGGCACCCCGTTTTATTTCGATAAAGATAACGAGACCTGCCTGGGTTCGGCGGTGTTGGGGATGGAGGATTTGCCCGTATTCGCCGAAGGCGGGCAGATAGGGATTCAACTGGAAATATTCCAGGAGCCGCGGGCTAACAGCAGCCTTTACCAGCACCTCCCCAAAATGCCGAGGGGCATTTGTAACTATGTCGCCTTTTCCACCCTGGATAAGCTGACCTTCGAGCCTGACCTCTTGATTCTTACCGCCAGCACCAGCCAGGCGGAAATCGTGCTCAGGGCGATGTGCTATACTACCGGCGAGATAAGGGAGTCGAGGACGACGGGGGTGTTGGGCTGCTCTTGGCTTTACGTTTATCCCTTTCGGAGCGGCAAGGTGAATTACACGCCCACCGGACTGGCCTTCGGCATGAGAGCCAAAGAGGTCTTTGAAGAGGGCTGGATACTGATATCCATACCCTATCACTGGCTGCCGACGATAACGCAGAGCCTAAAGGAAATAAAGTGGGTGCTACCCTCGTACACCGAGGGCAGGGAAAAGTTCCTGGAACGGGAGAAAGCCAACATAGACGCCCTGGCCAAGATGGCCGAAAACCCGTAATAATGGGGCTTGTCTTGCCGTTTTAGCTTGGCGCTGGTATAATAGCTGTGGCTGGCTTTAGAGAAAGCTTTGTATGTCATCTCGGTTATAGCCAGCCTTTTTAGGTGGCGCATTCGTCTAGGGGTTTAGGACACCTCCCTCTCAAGGAGGAGA
>CAZPLG010000017.1:0-12998 GCA_964587415.1 uncultured Dehalococcoidales bacterium
GGTTGGCTTAAACCGGCGAATGCTTCGCCTATTTTTGGCTAATTCCAGAAAGCTGTCGTAATCCATAGTAACCCCCTTGCAAACAAATGATTGCCGATAACAAGTATAGGCACAACTCACCCACCAAAGCAACAGCCTTAGAAACTGACTGGCTTCAATTGACAAGAAGGCATGGCGGCACTAGAATGCTATCAGCGCCTATAGCTCAGCGGATAGAGCATCGGTCTTCGGAACCGAGGGTCGTGGGTTCGAATCCCTCTAGGCGCGCCAGATTTCGAAGCTAAAATACCCCCGCTAATAACATTGACAACCGTCAGCCAACCGTCTATATTTTAACCCACCGCACCCGAATAAGCAGAGGTAAGAGAAAAGGATTGAAGATAGCACTGGTATCCCCCTACGATTTCGCTTACCCCGGTGGCGTGGTTAATCACATCTCGGCGCTGGAGCGTGAGTTTATCAAAATGGGCCATGAGGTCAAGATAATCGCTCCCGCATCTAAAGGTGCCACCTCCGACGACAGGCTCATCTGCTTAGGCAGAGCCTGGCCCACTCCCAGCAGCGGCTCGGTGGCTCGCATAACCCTTACCCCCTGGATATCGTCCAAGGTAAAACCGGTGCTCGAACGCGAAAAGTTCGACGTCATCCACCTTCACGAACCGCTGGTCCCGATGCTATGCACCACCGTGCTGCGCCTATCCCGCGCCGCCAATATAGGCACCTTCCACGCCATGGACAGCCGCGGCTACAGCCAGTGGAAGCCTTTTACGGTTCTCTTTCTAAAGAAATGGTTTCGCAAGCTCGACGGCAGAATCGCTGTCTCCAAGCCCGCCATGGAGTTCATCAACGGGCATTTCCCCGGAGACTATACGATTATCCCCAACGGCGTTGACCTGGAGCATTTTTCTCCCGATGTGCCGCCAATTGATAAGTTCCGCGACGGCAAGATAAATATAGTGTTCGTCAGCCGACTGGAGAAGCGCAAGGGAGTAAACTACCTGCTAGGCGCTTACAAGAAGGTAAGGAAAGAGATTGGTAACTGTCGGCTTATACTGGTTGGGCCCAGCACCAGATGGAGCCGACAGTACGAAAAGCAGGTGAAAAGGAGGGGCTGGAAGGATATCGTCTTTGCGGGCTATGTATCCCAGGAGGACTTACCCCGATACTACCAGACGGCGGATATCGTCTGCTCGCCGGCTACGGGCAGGGAGAGCTTTGGTCTCATCCTGCTGGAGGCGATGGCGATGGGCAAGCCCATCGTTGCCTCCAATATAGACGGCTATGCCAGCGTAGCCACTCACGGCGTCGAAGCCCTGATGGTGCCGCCGAAAAATAAGCGTATGCTGGCTCAAGCCCTGATTTCGCTGGCCACCGACGCCCGGCTGAGGCAGGAAATGGGAGCCAGGGGCAAAATCAAGGCCGCCGACTACGGATGGGAACGCGTTGCCCAGCGGGTGATGGACTATTATAAGGAAATCCTGAAGCAGCGCTCGCCGGAAGAGCCGCTTCCCGAAGCCAGTTTGCGACCTTAACTGCCCTAAAATTGATAAATTATTCTTTATAGACCCTCTAACGGAGGATAAACAGGTGTCCTACTTCTTGGGGCTGGATATCGGCTCGGTAAATGTCAAGCTTTGCTTGATTGACGAGGATGGCAAGGTCATCAAGCTCGATATCGAGAAAATCACCGCCAACGCCAGGTCGGCAGCCAACTCGCTGCTGGGCAGGCTGGACGACCTCTCCGAAATCGTCGCCGTCGGCGTTTCCGGCTCCGGCAAAGCCGTTATCCCCGAAGAGCTCCATTGGGGCGATTACAGCAGCTCCCTGGCCATTGCCTCCGGGCTGCTCAGCCGCCACCCTGACGCCAAGACCATTATTCAGATCGGGGGGCAAAGCTCCTTTGTCATCGGGCTCGAGGACGGGCTGAAAAAGCCCTGGAAGGTGGCCTCCAACCCGCTTTGCGCCGCCGGCACCGGCAGATTCGTCGAGCAACAGGCCTATCGGCTCGGCATCAGCATGGACGATTTCGCCCGTCTTGCCCTCCAATGTCGAGACAGGCCGCCGCGCATAGCCGCCCGGTGCAGCGTCTTCGCCAAGAGCGACCTCATTCACCTACAGCAGAAGGGAGTTTCCATATCGGCTATGCTCTATGCCCTCTGTGAGAGTATCGCCCGCATGGTCGTCTCCCTGCACAAGGGCGCCTTCGAAGAGCCGGTCTATCTCCTCGGCGGCGTCGCCGCCAACGAAGCCATCGTCAAGGCGCTCAGCGAGGTGCTCACCGCCAGAGAGGACCACCCCGTAGGGGTGAACGTTCCCGAAAATAGCCTGCATATCGAGGCGCTGGGAGCGGCTCTACTTTCAAGGGACCGACGTTCATCGGTTAGCCTCTTACCGGAAACAGATTCCCTCCAGAGCTACTTCGAAATGCCCCAGCTGGAAGAAACCCACACCCCCGAAAGCCCCGCCGGCCTGGTAATTAAGAAGCCCCGCTCGGGCTATCTGGGCATCGATGTCGGCTCCACCAGCACCAAGGCGGTCATTCTCGACGAGTCGGGCAAAAAGGTTATCGCCAAAAACTACCTGATGACGGCGGGACGGCCCATCGATGCCGTCAAGCAGGTATTCCAGAATCTGCTCGCCGACGGCGCCGCCAGGGTCACCGTGGCCGGGGTGGGTGTTACCGGTTCCGGCCGATACCTGGTCGGCGGCTTCATCGGTGCCGACCTGATTAAGAATGAAATCACGGCCCAGACCAGAGCCGCCGCCGAAATAGACCCCGAGGCGGATATCATCGAGATAGGCGGGCAGGACTCCAAGCTGGTCATCAAGAGGAACGGCGTCGTGGTCGATTACCAGATGAACAAAGCCTGCGCTGCCGGCACGGGGAGCTTCATCGACGAGCTGGCCGAGATGCTGGGTGTGCGGGTAACCAACGGCGACTTCGCCCGGCTGGCCTTCACCGCGCCGCATACCATCGACCTGGGCACAAGGTGTGCCGCTTTTATGGGGCAGTCGGTCGCCCTGGCTCAACAGGAGGGCGTACCGCTGCCGGTGATTACCGCCAGCCTCTCCCACTCCATCGCCAAGAACTATCTCTCCAAGGTATTAGGCAACCGAAAGCTCGGCAGCAAGGTTGTCCTCACCGGCGCTGTCTTTCATAACGAGGCTATTGTCGCCGCCTTCCGCGAGCAGCTCGAGGATAAGACCCTGGTCGTGTCTGAGCACCGCGAAGTCAGCGGCGCTATCGGTGCCGCGCTGCTGGTAAAAGAAGCCATAGGCAAGAAGAAGTCCAATTTCAAGGGCTTACAGAAACTAATCGACAGCGACTGTAAGCTGACCACCTTCGTCTGCAAGGGCTGCGATAACAACTGCACCATCACCCAGATGAGGCTGGTCGGTGAGAAGCCGACCTTCTACGGCAGCCGCTGCGACCGCTATGACAGCGCCCTGACCCAGGAAAAAAGAGAGAACTTCTTCGACCAGCGGGAAAAAATGCTGCTCAAGGAGTTCGATGAGGAGACGGGCACCGGGCCCGTGGTCGGTATCCCCAGGGCTCTCCTGGTATATGACTTCGCGCCGCTGCTTATCGGCTTTCTGAATGCGCTCGACGTGCGGGTTGTCATCTCAAGCAAGACCACCAAGGAAATCATGGAGCGGTCGGTGGAGCTAGCCTACAGTGATAGCTGTTTCCCGATGAAGCTGGTGCATGGCCACGTCGATGCTCTTAAAGAGAAAGTTGACTATATTCTCTATCCCTGCGGCATCAGGCTGGGCTTAAAAGAAAGCGATGAGAGCCAGCAATACGCCTGCCCCCTGGTCCAGGCATCGCCGTTTATCGTGCGCACCGTGCTGGACTTGGGCGATAAGCTGCTCTCGCCATTGCTCGACTTCAGCCTCGGTGAAGGTGAGGTAACAAAAAACCTGACCGATGTCGCCGCCATGATGGGATTCAGCCACCGTCAGGGTAAGAAAGCGGCTCTGGCCGGTATTGCCGCCCAGCATAGCTTCGAGGCGGAGCTTCCCGCGCTCGGCTCTAAATTACTCCGGCAGCTCGGTGAAAGTAAACAGCTGGGCGTAGTCCTGCTGGCGCGCTCCTACATGTCTCAGGACTCCGGGGCTAATCTGGGTATCGCCGAGAAGCTGGCGCAGCTCGGTGTGGTGCCGATTCCGCTGGACTTCCTCCCCTTAGATACGGTGAACCCGAAGGAATTCTCCGACCGGCCCTACTGGTCCTACGAGGGGAAGTTTATCGCCGCGGCCAAGATTATCGCTCAAGACCCCCGTCTTTACGGCCTGGCGCTGACCAACTTCGGCTGCGGCCCCAACTCCTTCATACTGAAACTGGTGGAAGATATCATGAGCGGTAAGCCCATGGGACAACTGGAAATAGATGAGCACGCCGCCGAGGCGGGGCTGGTTACGCGCCTCGAAGCCTTTGTCGATACTATCACCAGCTATGCCCGCGCCGCTAAAGGGCACGAGGTCCCCGCCGGGGAGATACGCCGTGCCACCACACCCATAATCAGCGACCAGAAGACTTTAGTTCTGCCCTACATGGCACCCTTTGTGGAGGTTGTTGGCACCATAATGGAAAGCTGTGGCGGCCGGGTTGTCGTGCTGCCCGAGCCCGACGAGCGCAGCCTTTTCTACAGCAACCAGTTAACATCAGGCACAGAATGTCTGCCCTATCGTGTCACCCTGGGCGACTTCCTGAAATTCTTTTACCAGAACCCCGACCGCGTAAATGATGTTGAACTGGGGATGGTAGGCTCGTACGGGCCCTGTCGTCTGGGCAAATATGCTCTGGAACAGAGCACGGCTTTGAGAAAGGCCGGTTTTGACGTTCCTATGCTCACCACAGTGTCGAACAACGCCTACCGCGATATAGATTTCGGACCCGATTTTCAGCGTCTTGCCATGCGAGGCATCTTTGCCGTTGATTGCCTGGACAGGCTCGTATGGCGTACCCGCCCCTACGAAAAGGAGAAGGGGCTAGCCGACAGATTATTCAGCGAGCATCTGAAAGAGATTAACGATAGCATCCGCCGAAAAGAGGACTTTACCAGCGTTATAAAACAGGCGACCAGCGCCTTCAAGTCGGCTATCGATCCCAGCCTGCCCAGAAGACCGCTGGTCGGTATCAACGGCGAGATATACCTGCGCTCCAACCGATTCAGCAACAACAATCTGGTTAAAGTCTGTGAAGCGGCCGGGCTGGAGGTCACCGTATCTTCAACGGGCGAGTGGATAAAGTACGCTTCTTATCGGCACCTTGAAGATAGCATCAGATTTAGAAGAATCAAAAAACTATTAAATAGCTTTATCAAGAATCTCTTCGTAGAGAATAGTGAACACCAACTGCTTAACTACCTTAAGCCTCTATCGGACGAGCCTGAGCCTTCAATAAAGCAGATACTATCCAAGGCGGAGTCTTACCTGTCGCCGCGGTGCGGCAGCGAGGCAGTGCTCAGCATCGGCTCCGGAGTGGAGTGGCTGGAGAACCCCGGGTTCGCTGGTATAATATCAGTCATGCCCCACGGCTGTATGCCCGGGGGAATCGTGGCGGCGATGGCGGAGAAGCTGAGCCAGATCCACCACAAGTCCTGGATAAGCCTTACCTACGACGGCATCCTGGAAACCAATAACCTGACCCGAATCAACAACTTCGCCGAGGTAATCAGGTTCTGCAGTCAATAGTTTTTTGCTAAAGTAATAGCGTGCCCCGCCGATATTTAACGGCTAAGGAGGTGCAATATGCCATTTACAGCGTATTATTTAAGCCCAGAGGGCAAGCTTCAGCGTGACCTCACCGAAAAAGAGATTAAAGCCGCCTTTGAGTCCAAGCAGGGGCTGCTCTGGGTGGAGGATAACGGCCGCCTGCTGAAGCGAGGGGTAAACTTCCTGGCCCATGCCCTGATTGATAACATCTTGCCCACCGTTGATAAAATGACCGAGCTATCGGAAGAGATTGAGGAGGAGGTGAACAGTAATGCCTAGATTGTTCATGAAGAGGACAAAACAACAGGTGGGTCTTGCCCCCGGGACCCTTGTCCATGTAGGGGAGAGGAAGATTGAAAAGGTAAGGATTAGAATCATTGATTACGATGAAACGCAGCTTGAAGAGAAGGAAGCAAAAACAGTTGAAGAATGTTTTCCCTTTAAAGACAAACCTACCATCACCTGGATAAACATAGATGGCCTCCATGATGTGGAGGTGATAGAAAAAATCGGAAAACAATTTGGGCTGCATCCCCTCGTATTAGAAGACATTGTTAATACAGGGCAACGTCCGAAATTAGAAGATTTCGGGAACCACATCTTTGTTGTTTTGAAGATGCTCTACTATGATCAGGAGAAGCATGAGTTAGAAGCAGAACAGGTCAGCTTGATACTTGGGGGAAATTTTGTTATTTCGTTTCAGGAGCGTGTAGGCGATATTTTTGAGCCTGTAAGAGAGAGAATCAGAAAAAGCAAGGGTCGCGTCAGAAAATCAGCGGCTGATTACCTTGCCTACGCTTTAATTGATAGTATCGTTGATAACTATTTCGTAATTCTGGAAGAGCTTGGAGAAAGGATAGAGGATACAGAGCAGGAGTTGGCAACAGATCCAACTATAGAGACATTGCAGACTATCCGTGTCTTTAAGAAAGAGATGATATTCCTGCGAAAGTCCATCTGGCCTCTGAGGGAAGTGGTCAATTCATTGGAACGGGGTGATTTATCGCCTATTCATAAATCTACTGGCATATATCTCAGAGATGTTTATGACCATACCATCCAGATTATAGATACTGTGGAAAGTTATAGGGACATGCTTTCTGGCATGCTAGATGTTTATCTTTCCAGCATCAGCAACAAAATGAACGAAGTGATGAAGGTTTTAACCATCTTCGCTGCCATATTTATACCACTTACTTTTGTTGCTGGCATCTACGGCATGAATTTCGGCTTCATGCCGGAGCTTGAATGGCACTGGGGTTACCTTGCCGTTTTGCTGGTAATGGCTGTTATCGCTGCCTCACTGTTGGTCTATTTCAAAAGAAAAAAGTGGTTATAAACCTAGTCGAGTTTAGTTCAGGTGGTTGTTAAGAAGTGATGATTCGGCAGTGCCAGCCGCAGGATATCGAGCAGTTATACTTTATCATAAACGAAGCCGCCCGAGCCTACAAAGGGGCTATACCCGCCGACTGCTACCCTCAACCCTATATGCCGATGAACGAACTGGAGCAGGAGCTAAAGCGGGTGACCTTTTTCGGCTGGGAGGTAGACGGTGAGCTGGTGGGGATTATGGGGCTGGAACCGATTAAAGACACCACCCTCATCCGCCACGCCTATGTTTTGCCCCATTGGCAGCGACAGGGGATAAGCACCAAGCTCCTCGATTACATGAAAGGGATGGTCACCACCCCCCGCCTCCTGGTGGGCACCTGGGCCGACGCCACCTGGGCGATTGACTTTTATGAGAAGCACGGTTTCGAGCTGCAGCCAGATAAGGACGAGCTGCTCAAAACCTACTGGGATATCTCACCGCGCCAGATTGAGACCTCGGTGGTGCTGGGGGTGGAGGTGGACTAGACCAGCGTCACCGGCACCAGCTTATTGGTCAAATCCTTGTCGCTTTTGGTAAATACCCGGATGTAGTTATCGGTCAGCCCCGACCAGACGCCGCAGGTCTGCTTCTCCCAGAGCACCGTAACTGTCTTACCCAAAAACCTTCTCCTGAAGTTGCGCACGCCCGCCCTGCCCAGAGCCCGTACCTTGCGGCTGCGCTCCTGCTTGACCCTGTCCTCCACCCTGTCGGGCATAGCCTCGGCTTTAGTCCCCGGGCGCGGTGAGTAAGGAAAGACATGAATACGGGCAAAGCGCATCTGTCTGGCAAAATTATAGCTATCCTCGAACTCGGCCTCGGTCTCGCCGGGAAAGCCGACGATAACATCGGTGGTGATAGCGGCTTCGGGCACAGCCTCCCTGATTAGCTCCACCGCCCGTTTGTAGTCGGCGGCGTTATAGCGCCGCCCCATACGCCCGAGCACGGCGTCGCTGCCGCTCTGCAGCGAGAGGTGGAAGTGGCGGCACAGCCGCTCGTCGTGCCATAATTCTAAAAGCTCAGGGGTTATCTCCTGCGGCTGAAGGGAAGAAAGCCTTAATCGGGCGACTTCGGTCTCTTCTAAGATGAGCTCAAGCAGTCCGCCTAAACTAACCCCCTGATGGTTATAGGCGCCGATTTCGGTGCCGGTGAGCACCGCCTCTTTATCGCCATCGGCAACGCGTTCGTTGAGCTCGGCGAGGACATGTTCAACGGGAACGCTTCTCTCTCTCCCCCTGACTAAGGGTACGATACAAAAAGAGCAGAAGTTATTACAGCCGTCCTGCACCTTGACGAAGGCGCGGGTCCTGAAATCGGCGTTAGCTGAAGGCGCCGCGGAGGGGCGGCTCAGGTAGCCCGACTCCTCCAGCCGGGAGACTAAGTTCATCTTCTGGCTGTTGTCCAGGACAAGGTCAACGCCGTCAAGCTGAGCCAAATCCTGGTGAGCGCGCTCCACGTAGCAGCCGACCGCCACCACCAGGGCGTCGGGGTTGCGGCGGCGGGCTTGATTCAGCAGCCGACGGCACTTGCCATCGGCAACATGGGTAACGGTGCAGGTATTAAGGATATAAACGTCAGCCCCGTTATCCGCAGCTACCAGAAGATAGCCCGCTTTAGCGAACTGCCGGGCGAAAAGCTGGCTCTCCGCCTGATTGAGCTTACAGCCCACCGTATCTAAGGCAATGCTGGGTGCTTCCGAACTTCTAACCATTTGTATAAAAATTATATGGCGAGATTCGCCACTGGTCAAATATAAGCTTTCCTTGCAGATAAGTCGAATTTATGGTAAAAATAGCTAATCAAAAACTTTCCTCCCCTTCAATGTTATGTCAACTTTAGATAGCAGAGTCGTAGTTACCGGTATGGGGGTCATCTGCCCCCTCGGTCTTAACGCCGCCGAAAGCTGGGAAGCGCTGGTCGCGGGCAAGTCCGGGGTGGCTCGCATCACCCTTTTCGATACCGAGGGCTTTGAGACCAAGATTGCCGGCGAGGTAAAGGGCTTCGAGCCCACTAATTACATGAACCCCAAGGATGCCCGCCGCAACGACCGCTTTTCGCAAATGGCGGTAGCTGCCAGCCTTGAGGCAACCAAACAGGCAAACCTAAAGATAGACGATACCAACAAATACGATATCGGCATCATAATCGGCAGCGGCATCGGCGGCCTGACCACCCTGTTCGAACAGACCAAGGTCCTGCTGGAAAGGGGAGCCGATAGGGTTAGCCCCTTTTTGATCCCGATGATGATGCCCAACATAGCCTCCGCGCAGGTATCCATCACGCTGGGAGCCAGGGGGCCCAACCTGTGCACTACTTCGGCTTGCTCCAGCGGCTCGGATGCCGTCGGCACCGCCTACGAGACCATAAAACGCGGCGACGCTAAAGCGATGATAGCCGGCGGCAGCGAGACCATAATAAACCCCGTAGGCATCAGCGCCTTCAACGCCCTGAAGGCTATTTCGACCCGAAACGACGAGCCGCAACTCGCCTCCCGTCCCTTCGACGCCGAGCGAGACGGCTTTGTCATCGGCGAGGGGGCCAGCGTCCTCATACTGGAAAGTCTTGCCCACGCTAAAGAACGGGGGGCTAAAATACTGGCCGAGATGCTGGCTTACGGAACCAGCGCCGATGCCTATCACATTACCGCCCCCCTTGAGACCGGTGAGGGCGCGGCTGTGGCGGTGCAGCGGGCATTGGACAAAGCCGGAATCAAGCCCGACGAAATCGACTATATCAACGCCCACGGCACCTCTACCCAGCTCAACGACAAGATGGAAACTAAGGCAATCAAGAGGGTATTCGGCGACCGCGCCTACAAGATTCCGGTAAGCTCCACCAAGTCGATGATGGGACACCTGGTGGGCAGCGCCGGCGCCGTCGAGGCGGCGATATGCATTATGGCTATCCGGAACGGCATCATACCGCCGACGATAAACCTCACCCACCCCGACCCCGAGTGCGACCTGGACTATGTGCCCAATACCGCCCGCCAGGCTAAGGTTAGCACCGCCCTGTCCAATTCCTTCGGCTTCGGCGGCCATAACTCGGTCCTTATCTTCCGAGAGTACTCCGAGGCATGAATTGAGTCGCTACCGCTGGAATCTGCTGCCGACGGCTCCAGACGAGCGTCTGGCGGCAAGCGGCGGTTTCTCCCCCCTGATAGCCCAGCTTCTCTATAATCGCGGGATTACCGAGCCTGCCCAGTTAGAGGCCTTCATCAGCGGCGATAAGCGCCTGGCTGGCGACCCCTCCCAACTCCCCGATATCGAGCCAGCGATAGCCAGGATTTACCGGGCACTGCTTTCCGGGGAAACAATGGCTATCTACGGCGACTTTGACGCCGATGGCATAACCGGCACCGCCATACTCGTCCAGGGGCTGGAGAGCCTGGGGGCGAAAGCCGTCCCTTACATACCCCACCGCCTCACCGAGGGCTACGGACTCAATATAACCGCCCTGGAGAACCTTCACAAGCAGGGCGTCAGCCTGGTTATCACCGTCGACTGCGGGATTACCGCCCTGGCCGAGGTCAAGCGGGCAAACCGGATGGGGCTGGATATAATCATCACCGACCACCACTCCACCCTGCCCGAAATGCCGCCCGCCGTTGCCACCATCAATCCCAAGCGGGCTGATTCCAGCTATGCCTTTTCCGAGCTGACCGGGGCCGGGGTCGCCCTCAAGCTGCTCCAGGCCCTATTCCAGAATCTAGGTAAAGAAGAGCGCCTGGGCGAGCTGATGGACCTGGCCGCTATAGGAACGATAGCCGATATGGCGCCTCTATCCGGGGAGAACCGCTACCTGGTTAAAGAGGGGCTGAAGCTGATGAATACCGCCCCCCGCCTCGGGCTGGGGGAGATTATATCCCAGGCGGGCTTGACCCCGGGCAGCCTTAGCGCCGAGAGCATCTCCTGGACTATTGCCCCCCGCCTGAATGCGGCCGGAAGATTAGCCCACGCCATGACCAGCTATAAACTGCTGATGACCGAATCGCCCCAGGAGGCGCGCGACCTGGCTATCTGGCTGGAGGAGAAGAATACCGAGCGTCAGAAGCTAACCACCAAGGTCTTAGCCATAGCTAGAGAGCAGATAGTGGCTCAGGGAATTTCACCCCTGCTGGTCGCCGCCGACAAGGACTACCCTCTCGGCATTGCCGGGCTGATAGCCGGCAGGCTGGCCGAGGAATTCTACCGCCCCGCTATCGTTGTCCGCACTGGCGAGACGGTGAGCAGCGGCAGCGGCCGCAGCATCCCCGAGTTCAATATCATAAAGGCGCTGACCGAGTGCAGCGAGCTCCTGTCCCACTTCGGCGGTCATTCCCAGGCGGCTGGTTTTACTCTGCCCACCAAAAACCTGCCCCACCTCCAGGAGCACCTCTCCCGGCTGGCTACCGCACAGCTTGCCGACGCCGACCTTCGTCCTCAACTGGACATCGATGCCGAGGTCGCACTGCCTGACTTGAGCGGTGACACCTTCAATACCATTCAACAGCTAGCCCCCTTCGGCCGGGGTAATCCCTCACCCACCTTCCTCAGCCACCGGGCGGAGGCGGTCGACTGCCGTACCATGGGTAACGGCGCTCAGCACCTGAGGCTGAAACTGAGGCAGGGCGGCACCGTCTGGGACGGGGTGGGCTTTCGCCTGGGCCGCTACCTGGCCGAGATATCCCCCCGGCTCGATATCGTCTATAACCTGGAGATAGACCACTGGGGGGGTAAGGAGAGGCTCAGGCTCAACCTGATTGACTTCGCCCCGCCTGCCTAGACACGGTAAAACTTGACTATTGACAAAACGCGAGGTACAATATTCGTTAGTGGTTTAAGGTTCAGGTTATCACAAACAGAGTTAAACCTAAATAGCTTCACTCAAGTATTGGATGACCGCAACTCTAGCCAACTAATAACAAGAGAGGAGGTCATTCAATGAGTTTTGAGGACAAGCAACTCCAGTGCTCCGACTGTGGAGCCGAGTTTACCTTCAGCGCCGAGGAACAAGAGTTCTTCCAATCCAAGGGCTACACCAACGAGCCCAAGCGCTGTCCCGCCTGCCGCGAAGCCAGGAAAGCACAACGCTACGGTAATGATAGCTACGGCTACAGGTCCCGGCGTCAGATGTTCCCGGCGACGTGCGCCGAGTGCGGTAAGGAAACCGAAGTTCCGTTCGAGCCTCGAGAAGGCAGACCGGTATACTGTAGCGATTGCTATAGTAAGATTAGAACGAACCGATAAGGTTAGTTTGACCTAGAAAACGTACATAGGCCGGGGAATACCTGGCCTATGTACGTTGATAGAGTGAGTTGATTTTTTATGCCACTGAAAGTATCCAGACGTGAAGGCGAAACCGAAGACTCCCTGTTGAGGCGCTTCCAGAGGATGGTGCAGATGGACGGTGTCCTTAGGGAGGCAAAATCACGTCGTCATTTCGTATCCAAGAGAGAAGCGGCACGCCTGAAAGCAAAAAAGAACGCCCGGCGAAGGCGACTGGGCAAGTAATACCCCCCCCTATTCCCCCCACCGAACAGCTGACTACTTTTACCTATACTTAGCTATACTTACCTCTATTTACCTAACTCTAGTTACCATTCGTGCCAAATGATGACTAATCGTTAAAATATACATAGATTAACTAGGTATTTTAGTGGAAAATCTGCGACTCGGAAGAGCTCTAGGTCGGACTCGGATTCTTAACCCAGCGCGTCTTCCAGATGAGTATCGGTATAGCGATAAGCAGGACGATTATGCCTATCACCTGCGCCTGATGCAAGCCAAAGAGGAAGGACGTCCCATCCCGCAGGAAACCAACACCCACCCGCCACGCGGAATACGTACTCAGGTAGATAAGAAACAGCGAGCCATCGGGCTGAAACCTCTTCCTTAACGGGAACAATACGCCGAAGGCTATGAGCAGAAAT
>CAZPLG010000017.1:13098-16082 GCA_964587415.1 uncultured Dehalococcoidales bacterium
CGGATGGGTATAGACCACAGACCAGGGTAGCCAGGACGGTGCTTCGGCGCCATAGCAGCAGCCGTTTATGGTGCAGCCTACCCTGCCTACAGCCTGAGCCAGCAGTACGCCCGGTGCCACCAAATCCATGACGTAACCGAAGCGGAAACGGCTGAACTTGCTGTAAATCCAGATAGCCAGAACCGCGCCCAAAATAGCCCCATAGATAGTAAGGCCGGAAAAGCCGATTATCTGCCCCGGGTGAGCGCTATAGTAGTCCCACAAGTCAATAACGTGGAGCATTCTGGAGAAGATTATCCCCGAGGGAATGCCCACCAGGGCGGCGGTAAAGAGAGTATCGTAAGAAACCTTAGCCCCCCGCCTAATCTCCCAGAACACCCACAGCACCACCACCAGCACCGCCAGGGCAACCATAACGCCATACCACCTGACGCTGAACGACCCTATGGTAAAGGCTATCGGGCTTATACTTATGGTAATCAAACTCTACCTCCAATCATCAGGAACATAATGCCTGAACAAAGCTCTCGGCGTCAAAGGGAGCCATGTCTTCCATGTCGTCGCCAACGCCGACGAACCGGATGGGTATCTTCAGTTCATCGCAGATAGCCAGCACTATGCCCCCTTTAGCCGTGCCGTCCAGCTTGGCTAGAAAGATGCCGGTTACCCCCACCGCCTCGGTGAAGTGTCGGGCCTGGGTCAGACCGTTCTGGCCGGTGGTGGCGTCGAGCACCAGTATTACCTCGTGGGGGGCGGTATCGTCCACCTTAGCCGCCACCCGCCTAATCTTTTTCAGCTCCTCCATCAGGTTAAACTTGGTGTGCAGCCGGCCCGCGGTGTCGATAATTACCTCGTCGGCGTTGCGGCTGCGCGCTGCCTCCAGGGCATCGAAGACCACCGCCCCGGCATCCCCACCCGGCTGGTGAGCGACGACATCGACGTCGATATCTCCAGCCAGCTTTTTGAGCTGGTCGATAGCCGCCACCCGGAAGGTATCCGCCGCCACCAGCAGAACCTTTTTGCCCTCTTTCTTAGCTCTATGAGCCAGCTTGGCGATAGAGGTGGTCTTGCCGCTGCCGTTAACACCCACCGCCATAACGACTTTGGGGGGAGATTGGGGAGCCGATGGCGGAATATCAATGCTGAGGATTTTGACCATCTCCTGCTGCAGGGCTTCGCGCAACGCCGAGCCTTCAGTGAATTTTCCCTCCCTGGCTCTCTGCTTCACCCTTTCCAGCAGTTTTTCGGTGGTGCTGAATCCCACGTCCGCCGAGATGAGCAGCTCCTCCAGTTCCGCCCACACCGCCTCATCAACGGTGGGACGGTCGAAGAGGCCCATCGCCCGCTTGAACCAGCTATCGCGGCTGGGCTTTAAGGCTTTTTCGATATCGGCCAATCCTACTCCTTGTTAGATAGCAACCCTTCCAATAATACCTGGGCTGCCTTCTTATCCAGGGGCTTATTATTATTGCCACACTTGGGCGACTGAACGCAACTGGGGCAACCGTCCTCGCAGGGGCACTCCTCAATCGCCTTCAGTGTAGTTTGCCACAATTCCTCCACCAGGTCAAAGCCCTTCTCGGCAATGCCGATGCCGCCGGGATAGGCGTCGTAGATAAATATCTGGGATTTTCCCGTATCGGGGTGGAGGGGGGTGGAAACGCCGCCGATATCGTTACGGTCGCAGAGGGCGAACATGGGCAGAATAGCGATGGCGGCGTGCTCGACGGCGTGCAGCCCGCCGGCGAAATCAAGCCCGACATCATCCTCGTCCACCCGCTTCACCGTCTTCGGGGGCAGGTCGAACCAGAGGGCGATGGTGGGGAAGTGCTGAGGGGGGAGGTCGAGGGGCTCTTCCCCGATGACCTCCTCGGTGAACTGCGCCTTCTTCTTGAAGCCGACCACCCGCGTGGTGACCTCGACCTCGCCCAGATAGACCTTGGTGCCGCGGCAGGTCTTATCCTTGATTACCTTAATGATATGAAGGTCGGTGAGCTCTTTATCCTGAGTGTAGTAGTTGACCTCTACCGGCTTGGCGTAGGCGGTGCGCGCCGAAAGGTCGAGCTCCTCGACCAGGTAGGATTCCCCCTGGTGCAGGTAGATGGCGCCGGGAAAGATAAAAAACAGAGCCGTGCTGGAATCTATAGTTTCTATGAGAGCGCCGCTGGAGCTGTCGATAATGGCGTAGTTTTCCCCGAAAGCGGCGCGGATATTGACGCCCTGGGCGGGGTAGACAATCGACGGCGCCACGTGCCATCTGCCCTTAAGCTCCCGCAGCAGCCCCTGCTCCTCTAACTCGTTCCTCTCCGGGACTAAAGCCGAGCCGAAGAATTCCTCATCCAGGCTGGTCAGGGGTAACTCCCAGGCGGCGCAGAGAAGGTGGGCGCGCAGGATGTAGGGGTTATCGGGGTTGACCAGGGCGTTCTCGAAGCTCTTGCCGAAAAAGGACTCGGGGTGACGCATAAAATACTGGTCGAGGGGGTTGTCCAACCCGATGAGAAAGCTCAATGATTTTTCCTTACTCCGCCCGCTTCTCCCCGCCTGCTGCCAGGTGCTGGCGATGCTCCCCGGATAGCCAGTGAGCACGGTCGCCTCCAGGTCGCCGATGTCTATGCCCAGCTCCAGCGCCGTGGTCGCCACCACACCGGTAAGCTGGCCGCTGAAAAGCTCACGCTCTATTTTACGCCTGTCCTCGGGGAGATAGCCCGCCCGATAGGGCTTGATTTTCTTGGGCAGAGCGGAGTTGATTTCCGCCAGCTTGCGCCGCGTGTAGTTATAGATAACCTCGGTCAGCTGGCGGGTGCGAACGAAGGTCAGGGTGCGGATATCCTGGCTTACCAGTTCGGCGAAGAGGCTGGACGCCTCGCCGTTAGCGCTGCGGCGGACGCTCCGCGCCGTATCTATAAGCGGCGGATTCCAGAAGACGAATTCCTTGCCGCCGTGGGGTGAGCCGTCGTTATCGACCACGCTGAAGGGCAAGCCCA
>CAZPLG010000018.1:0-15569 GCA_964587415.1 uncultured Dehalococcoidales bacterium
AACCCCTGACTTCCTCCTTGCAAAGGAGGCGCTCTCCCGGCTGAGCTACAGCCCCGCTTAACAGCGGTATTATAACAACAAGCCACCCCGTCCGCAATTGGCGCTACCACCCCAACGTGATACAATGGGGACGATTACGTGACCACAGCTCATATATTAATCCTGCTGGCAACCGGCATCGGCGTCGGCTTCGCCGGCGGCCTCCTCGGCCTCGGCGGCGCCTTTATAATGACCCCGGTTCAATACTTGGTCTTCACCAACATGGGCTTGCCCACCGACCTCGCCATCAAGCTCGCCTTCGGCACCAGCCTGCTCGTCGTTCTACCCCTCGCTGCCAGCGGCGCCTGGCGGCACAGCCTCAAGGGTGCGGTGCGCTGGAAGGCCGCCTTCATCATGGGCGGCTGCGGCTCGGTCTTCGCCTTCGGTGGGGCCACGCTGGCAGCTCACCTCCCCGGGGCGGGTTTAAAGCTCGCCTTCGGCGCCATAATACTGCTCAGTGCCCTCAGAATGCTCACCGCCCCACCCCCCGATGTTGCCAAAGCCCCCCGGGAAAACCCTTGGCTCCTAGTCGCCTGGGCCATCCCCATCGGCTTCATCTCCGGCATCTTCGGCATCGGCGGCGGCATAGTGATGATTCCGGTGCTGGTGCTGGCGCTCCGCTTCAGAATGCATAACGCCGTAGGCACCTCCCTGGCCATAATGCTCTTCACCGCCGTCGGCGGCGTCATCGGCTATCTCATCCACGGGCTCGGCGTTGCCGGGCTGCCCGAATATTCTATAGGATACATCAATTTGCAGTCATGGGGGCTGCTGGCGGTCACCAGCGTCGGCATGGCGCAACTCGGCGCCGTCGTCGCCCACAAGCTGCCCGCTAAACAGCTGAAATACATCTTCATCGCCGTCATGCTCTACATGGGCTTAAAGATGCTCGGCCTCTTCGACTGGCTGGGCTGGCCGCTATAAACCCCCCCTAGTCGAAAAGCTCGGGGTGAAGGGCTTTAGCCAGCGCCTCCAACCCATCCACGATTCTCGGCCCCGAGCGGCTCACCAGGTCGCCGTCGACGAGGTAAACATTACCCTGGCTCACGGCGCTCATCTCCCCCCAGATGGGGTGCGCCTCAAGGTCCTCGACCGATATCGTGGGTATGCCCCCCAACATAGTCTGGACGATAATAACATCCGGGTCGGCGCTCACCACCTCCTCGATGCTGAACTGCGGCCATTCGTAAGGCGCGTCGCCAGCCACGTTCTCCCCGCCCGCCATGGTAATCAGGGCGTCGATAAACGAGCCCGGTCCCGCCGTCCAGGGCAGTGTCGGGTCGGTGGCGTCGACGATGAAGAAGACGCTCACCGGGATGGCATTCACCACCCCCGCCTCGATGTCGCGCATTCTCGTTTCCATACTCTCGACCAGGTCGGCGGCTTCATCGATGCTATCGGTAATCGCCCCCACCAGCTCGATATTGCTCAAGATGCCATCGATATCCTCAGGGCTCCAAACGAAATAATTAATCCCCATGGCTTCCAACTCGCTGTTAAACTGCTCGTGCTCCAGGCTAAAAACCAGGTCGGGCGCCAACCCCACCAGGCTCTCCAAAGACGGGGTAAAGGAGCTGCCCACCTTGGGCAAGGCCTGAGCTTCGGCGGGGTAGTCGCTAAAGTCATCCACCCCCACCACCCGTTCCCCCAACCCCAAGGCAAAGAGAACCTCGGTGATGCTCGGCCCGAAACTGACGATCCTTTGCGGCACCTCCTCGATAGTCACCCCCCGCCCCATATCGTCGGTATAGGTCCCCGGCTCGAAGCCGGCTGTACAGCCGACAGCCGTGCCGATTACCAGGCTTAACATGACGATGAAAACAACCACTGTCTTGAATCTCATCAAAACTTACCTCCAATAGTATTCAGCATTATTCTCGGGCAAAAATAATCCCCCTCTCCTTAAAGTCAAGGGGGATTTCTCAGTACACTCTGAGCACCATCCCACCCCCTTTCTCCGCGGAGGTTTAAGGATGCCGGGGTTCGGCGTTCTGGCTTCCGCTAGCTAAGGCTACCGGTTACAGCAGGCGGGACTGCGTCGGAATCTCACCGACTTGCTATCCGTTTTGACCGACTTTAAGTCGGACGTCCCCGGTCATCTATTCTATTGTTAGTTTCAGGATACAGAAACGCCAGCAAAAATGCAACTTTTTTTAATAGACCCTGGCGCCGATTATGGCTTCATCTCTGGGCTGGAGCAGCGATACCACCCCACCCTTCATATCCACCCCCATGATGAGCACCTCGGAGATAAAGCCGGCGATATTCCTGGGGGCGAAGTTGACCACCGCCACCACCTGCTTACCCAGTAGCTCGTCCTTGGCGTAGTTGGTCAGCTGGGCGGCGGAGTGTTTTGTGCCCACCTCCTCCCCGAAATCCACCTCGAACTTATAAGACGGGTTGCGCGCCTTGGGGAAGTCTTCGACTTTTAGTACCCTGCCCACCCTCATATCAACTTTAAGAAAATCATCGTAGCTAATCATATCAGTCTCCCCGGTTACTATTCTTCCTCGACCAGCCGCCTCACCCAGAGCTGGGGACTGGCCGAAACCACCTGCTTCAGCTCGGTCAGCTTCTGCCGGATTTCACGGGCTACCGTCTCGTCCTTGATAAGCTCTTTGAGCTTGGACTGGTCGAAGCCGAGCACCCTCGGCCATAGACCCGCGGGCTCGAGCAGCGCTTTAATCTCGGGCTCACTGTAGCCAACCTTCTCCCACATCTTGTAGGTCAGGGCATGCCCCTTGCCGAAGACGCGGTTCAAGCCCTGCGCCTGGCAGAAAGCCACAATCATCTCCTTAAGCTCTTTGAGCTCCAGCTCCAGCCCCTTTATCTCCTTCTGCAGGGCGACATAGCGCTCCACCGATTGCGGCACCGCCGCCTCGCCGAGGACGTCGGTCTCCCCCCGCTGAGGGGCGAACTTGTGCTTGTAATAGGGGCAGTATTCGGGGAAGTCGCAGGGGCAGCGCCCGCTCTCGACGGCGGGAAAGTTCCCCGCCTGTATGCCCTCGGCAACCTCCAGCACCAGCTTCCTGGCCTCTTCGAGCTGAGCCGCCTCCCGCGGCGGGCAGCTGCAGGGGGTGTTGGAGCGAAAGTGATAGAGCGTCAGCCTCTCCACGGGCAAAAACCAGGACTGCTCCACCGCCAATTGGTAAAGCGTCAACTGCAGGTCATTATCGAGATATTCCTTGGTGAAAAGCTCCTGGTTGGTCTTATAGTCGATGATAGCTAAGCCCCCGCTATCCAGCTTATCCACCCTATCTATCCGGCCCGTCAGCTTCACGTTGTCGATGTCGATAAAGAACTTGTGCTCCACCGCTATCGGCATCCTGAAATCGGGCCGGTGAATCTCACAGAATTTGGTCAGCATCTTCCGCCCGTAGGCCTTGTATTCGGCCTCCTCCTCGGCAGACTCGTAGCCTTGGGAGAGCCACTTCCGTTCGTAGAAGTCAAGCATTTGCTCCAGCGAGGGCGGCGGCGGCACTTTGACCTTGAAGAAATGCTCGGCGCAGTCGTGCATGGTGGTACCGAAGCTGAAATAGCCCTTATCCTTTTGCTCCAGCCCATCGATGTACTGCAGCTTATAGCAAAGGGGGCAGCTCTGGTATAGCGAAATTTGGGTGTAGCTTAAGGCTCTCATCTCTTCCCCGATATTATAGACCTTTCCCGATAATGTGACCAGCTTGCTATTTTAGCCTGAATTGGTTAGCATTAGGCTTAACGCCATTTTAATAAAAAGGTTTTAACATATAGACTATGGAAGAAGTATCACTATTTGTTGCTTTCGGCGCCGGGCTGCTCTCGTTTTTCTCCCCCTGTGTTCTGCCCCTGGTGCCGGTATATCTGGCCAGCGTCTGCGGCACCGAAATCCTGGAATCGGATGTAAAGAGGAGCCGCTTCCCCATACTCTTTCACTCCCTCAGCTTCGTCGTCGGCTTCGCCATCGTCTTCGTCGCCCTGGGGGCGGCGGCGGGGCTGGCCGGGTTCGTCATCGGCTCTCATTCGCTAATATTAAAGATAGGCGGGGGTTTGCTCATCGCCTTCGGCTTATTCCTGCTGGCGTCGCTCAAGTTCCCCTGGCTCAACTACGAAAAGCGGCTGGCGCCCTCGCTGGGAGCCACCAGCGGCTACCTGCGCTCGATGCTCATCGGCGCCCTATTCTCCCTGGCCTGGACTCCCTGCATCGGCCCCGTGCTCGGCGGCATCCTGACGTTAGCCTGGAGCTCGGAAACAGTCTGGCAGGGCGCTTACCTGCTGGCTATCTATTCCCTGGGGCTGGGCATCCCCTTCCTGGTCATCGGCTTCGCCTTCGATTCCCTCCGCCCCCTCTTAAAACGCCTGCACCGCTATTCCACCTGGAGCTATATCTTCAGCGGCGTGCTGCTCATCGTGGTGGGCATACTAACCCTGACCAACACCCTGAGCTGGTTTTAGTGTATAATTTAGAGGTAAAATTATAAGGAGCAAGTCATGAATAAAATGCTGAAAGTAATATTGCCGGTAATGCTAATCTCGGTGCTGTTAATCTCTGGTTGTTCCGGCGATTCCGAGGCTCCTAATGGTGATTCCGAGGCTCCTAATAATGAAGAAATTCAAGCGCCCGACTTTCAGCTTGAATCCCTCGAGGGACAAACGGTCCGCTTAAGCGACCTTAGAGGCAATGTGGTACTGCTCAACTTCTGGACAACCACGTGCGGCTACTGCATCGTGGAGATGCCCTTTCTAGAGCAGGTCTACGCAGAATGGCAGGAAGCCGGACTGGTGTTGCTGACTATTAATATGGGCGAGAGCGCCGATAAAGTGACCACATTCTTGCAAGATAACGGCTTTTCCCTGCCGGTGCTACTGGATATCGACCTGACAGTAGCGACACAATACGGCGTCGCGAGCATTCCGCGCACTTTCTTGATTGACCAAGATGGTTTAGTTCAAGCCGTCAAGATCGGCGCTTTCCAGAGCGTAGCCGAGATAGAAGCTGGCCTGACTATGTTCGTTCCAGAATAAAGGGGGTTTAGATATGGGTGATGTTTTAGACGAAGCCTATGCCATAGCCCAGTGCAAGGACTGCCCGTGGTACAAGTCCTGCGTTATGCCCATGAAGGTTACCGCCGAGGACATCCGCCGCCAGCTCGAATCCTCTCCGGGAACGGATATGTCCCAGCAAGCCGACCTGGGTATGCAAAACCTGCTCTCCAGCATGGCTTCCGCCGCCCAGAACTCCATCCTGGAAGGCTGCCCCATCTTCATCGAGCGCCTGCGCAATGACCCCAAACTGGCTCAAAAGCTTAAAGAACTGATGCAAAAATGGGGCAAAGAAGAGGAAAGACCTAGCCCCTGAGCAGGAGCTCGTCCTCGTTGAACTTGCTGCCGCTGGCGCGCTCGAAGGCGGTTATCAGGTCGTTGATAGTCAGTCCGATGCGCTGCTCGTGATTTAAGTCGACCACAATCCTGCCCTCGTGCATCATGATGAGGCGGTTACCGTAGCGCAGGGCAAGCTCCATGTTATGGGTCACCATCAGAGTGGTTATCTTTTCCCGTTTGACTATCATCTCGGTCAGCTCCAGCACTATCTGGGCGGTGCGGGGATCGAGGTTGGCGCTGTGCTCGTCGAGCAGCAGCAAGGCCGGGCGGCTTATGGTGGCCATCACCAGCGCTACCGCCTGTCTCTGCCCGCTGGAAAGCGTGCCCACCAGGGCGTTTAAGCGGTTCTCCAGCCCCAGTTTTAGCGGCGCCAGGGCCTCGCGGAACTCCTCCCGCCGCTGTTTATTGCTGGCCGCCCGCAGACCCCGCGGTTTCCCCCGCAGTACGGCCATGGCTAAATTTTCTTCAATGGTCATCTTGGCCGCCGTGCCGATATTGGGGTCCTGATAGACCCGCCCTACATAGGTGGCGTGCTTATACTCGCTCAAACCCGTAATATCGACCCCGTCGACGATAATCTTGCCTCCCCTCTCCGGAGGGAAGACGCCGCCGACAACGTTGAGCATGGTCGTCTTACCCGCGCCGTTGCTGCCGATAACGGTGATATAGTCCTCGGCTTTGACCTCGAGGCTGATACTTTCCAGGGCTTTGACCTCGTCGATGGTGCCCCGCGAAAATACCTTGCTTATTTTTTTAAGCTGGAGCAGGCTCTCAGCGCTCATTATAACTCCCTCTCTACCATCTCACCGCGGGTGGTATCCACTCCCGCCGCGCCTTCTTTCTGATGTAGGGTATGGCCAGGGCGATAACCACCAGCACGGCCGTAATCAGCTTCAGGTCGCCCGGCGCCATGCCCATCCTCAGGGCGACGGTGATAAAGAGCCGGTAGACGAAAGCCCCACCCACCGCCGCCACCAGCAGCCAGGCCACGCCCTTGGGGCGGAAGAGCGCCTCGCCGATTATCACCGAGGCTAACCCCATAACAATCATGCCGATGCCCATGCCCACATCGGCGAAGCCCTGCCCCTGGGCGACGATAGCCCCGGCCAGCGCCACCAGCCCATTGGAGATAGCGCAGCCGAGCAGGACGTTCTTATCGGTATCCCCCCCCAGTGAGCGCACCATCTGCTCGTTATCGCCCGTCGCCCGCAGCGACAGCCCGATTTCGGTGCGCAAAAACCAGTTCAGTATGAAAAAGACGACAGCCACAATCACCAGGGCTAAGATTATGGAGACGACGATACTGCCGCTGCGCATGCCCAAAAGGTCGGCGATCATGTCGAAGGCGGTTACCTCACGAAGCAGGGAAACGTTAGCCCCGCTCATAATCCTCAGGTTGATGGAGTACAGCCCCACCATCATCAGGATGCCGGCCAGCAAAGCGGGTATCCTCAGCTTGGTGTTGAGCACCCCCGTGATTAAGCCCGCGCAAAAGCCGGCGCCGATAGCCGCCAGGCTGGCCAGAATCGGGTTTACCCCGGCCACGATTAAGACCGCCGCCACCGCCCCGCCCAGGGTGTAGCTCCCGTCCACGGTAAGGTCGGGGAAGGCCAGCACCCTCAGCGTCAGGTAAACGCCGATGGCAACCAGCCCGAAGACTAGTCCTTCATAGAAGGAAAAGGACAACACGCTACCGACGACATCCAATAGTCACTCCTTCTAAGAATCCTAAAACCGGATGAGCCAATAAACTTATATTAAATTTTAGAGGGCGCTTGATTCAAGCGCCCTCTTTATATCTAGTCCGTCAGGATTGTGTCGGCCGCATCTAAAGCCGACTGCGGGATGGTTATCCCCATCCTCGCCGCTGCCTCCGGATAGAGTATGGTGGAAACGGCCGCCTTTATCGGCGGTATGTCGGCAATGTCCTCGCCGTCCAGTATCCGGGCCGCCATATAGCCCGCCTGCTGGCCGACCCAGTAGTAATCGACGCTGCAGCCGCCGACCAGTCCGGTCGAGATCATGCCCAATGCCGAACCGAATACAGGCAGGCTGTTCTCCTCGCCGACCTGAATTATAGACTCGATACCCACGCCGCCCACGGTATTACAGGTAGGAATCCAGACCGCGTCGCAGCGTCCCACCAGGGACATGCCCGCGGCATAGACATCGGCGGTGGAAGCGGCTGTCGCCTCGACTACGGTCAGCCCGTAATCGGCGGCGGCGGCTTTAAACTCCTCCGCCTGCACGACGGCGTTCGTCTCGCCAGCGTTATAGGCAATGCCCACAACCTCGATGTCGGGTAAAACCGAAAGAATAAGCTCTACCTGGGGCGGCATCTCGAACCAGTCGCTGACGCCGGTTACAGTAGCGCCGGCCTCCATCCAGCTGGGCACTAAGCCCGCCGTTACCGGGTCGGTCACCGAGCTGAAGATGATGGGTATATCGGTGCCCTCGGCGGCGGCAACCACTGTCTGCGCCGTAGGCGTGGTTATGGCCTGGATGATATCGGGGTTTAAGGAGACGAAGTATTCGGCGATAGAAGCCTGCGACGTCATATCGCCCTCAGCGTTCCTGATGACGAACTCGACGTTCTCCCCCTCGATATAGCCTTCCTCGGCCATGGCGTCGATGATGCCCTGGCGGTTGTTATCCAGGTCGGGGTGGGTGGCTATCTGGGTTATACAGACCGTGTACATTTCCTCACCGCCGTCGCAGCCGCTGAAAACGGGCAGCGAAGCCGCTACCAGGATGAGGCACAGCCCGAGCATAAAAATAATTCCCTTTTTCATCTTAGAAAACCTCCTTACGAAGTTTGGTTATTTTGAGCTTGCGCCGAATTCTCTCTTACTAAATTCGGCTGGTAAAGTGTATCCATCACCCCCTTTTATCAGAATCCCTGTGTCAGAATTTTGTCTAATTCATCACGTCCCAATCCGGCTATCCCCAGCTCTCCCAGCGACCTCCCCTCCCCGTAGTAGTCCGCCCCGTTGATAGTCGAAGCCAGACATATTGTAGCATCAATAATGGGTATGTCAACGCCGTAGCTGTAGGCAAGCCCGGCCACGGGCACCAGCCCGTAGGGTATATCCTCGGTTATATAGCGGCTGGTCATCGAAGCCGGCCCGCTGATATTAGCCACCGTGCCGTCTATATCCTTGGGCGCCTTGAAGTAGTGCGACATGATGGTGCTCTTCGACCAGAAGGTTTCTTCAGGATATTCCAGCATCTTTACCCCCACCGCCTCCCCGACCCGGCTCACCTCCTCGAAAATCGCCTTGATGGCGCGGGCGATGGACTTTGTGGTGCCGTCGCGGTAGAGGTGAAAATTCTCTTTGCGATTATCGATGGCGCCCGCATTGAGGATTGTCCCCACCGGGTGCACAATCGGATTTAGATTATTCAGCGATGTCTCCAGCACGCTGGAGCCAGCCGCCACCGGGTAGAAGTCCTTCAGGTCTTTGACGACTCCGGCGGTGTCTTTAGCCGGCAACGCCGCCAGCAGCAGCTTCCAGGCGTCGACGAATATCTTTATCCGCCCCGCCCCATCCATGCGGCAACCCCAGGGCAGGGTGTGCCCCTCGGCCAGGGTGATGTCCTTCTTTAGCCCTTGCTCTTTGAGCATACGGGCGAAATAGAGCGAGGCGTAGTTCCCCGGCCAGCTGACGATGGTCTGCCCGTCCTCGAGGTAGGGCATGATGGCCCTGAAAAAGCGCTCGTGCCCGGTGGCGGGGATGGGCATCATAATATAGTCGACGCCCTTCAGGGCTTGTTCGAAATCGGTGGTGGCTAAGGCCAGTTTGGCTGTTTTCTCGGCGCCCTCGGCATCGATAAGGCATATCTCCTGCCGCTGGAGGGTGGCAGCAAAAGCGTCCTTGAACTCGGGCGCTTCGCAGATGCGCACCTCGAGCCCCTTCAGCGCCAGGTCGGCGGCCATGGCATGGGAGCCGTTGCCCCCACCCAGCACAGCCACTTTTTTGAGCATTCTCCTACTCCTTTATCCCCCGAACAGGCTAAAATAGCATTATATTACATTTAGGCAAACTACCACAAAAGAGGGTTATAAGACGATTGCGGTTAGCCATCGTCGTGGAGACCAACATTTGCGGTTAGTTATCGCGCCTTAAGGCCAGAGCGCCTTAGCCACGTCCCCCAGCCCCAGTTCCACCAGCTTCTTCTTAGTCGGCACTGTGGTCTTGGTGTCCCAATCCATGGCGGTAAGGTATTCCGAGTATAGGGTATCCTCGTCCACGGTTACGCCCGCCAGCGGCCCCTCTTTGGGCGCGGGGTGCCCGTATATCCGCCCCGGAATCTTATACTCCAGGGGATTCAAGCCCTCGCGGATATTAAAGGCCTGCCGGATGTTGGCGATTCTCTCGCCGGTCTTAAAAATATCCTCACGGCTGAAGTCCCAGCCGGAAACAGCGTTCATGAAATCGATGAAGCTACTCACATCGGGCAGCGCCCAGAAACCGAAGATGCAGGTTCCGGTGCAGCTGACAACGTGGCTGAAGTCGCTGCCCAGCTTATGGGCCTCGGCGCGCCCGCTGAAGGCCTTCTCGTCGTGCTCGGGAAGGTCCATGCCCGGCACCGGTATGCCCGGCCCCTGGGTATGGCGGGCGGGGGTGGCGTCCATACGGTAGGTGGTCGCCCAGTGGTAGCCGAGCTTGGGGTCGTGGGCGGGTATCTCCTGCCCGCCGATATGCATGGCATATTTGACGGCGTCCCCCCCGATTTTACCCGCCGCCACCTTCACCCCGTCGGCAAGGACGTCGCCGAAACCCTCTCGCCTGACCATCTTTTCGGTCATGGCCACAATGGACTTATGGTTGCCCCAGGTCATCTCGATGCCGTCGGTGTCGGCTTTGGTGATGAGCCCCCGCTCGTAGCACTCGATGGCGAAGGCCATGGTCGCCCCCGCCGAGATGGTGTCCACCCCGTAGCGGTTGCAGATATCGTTTAACTTAATTATGGATTCGAGGTTACTATTGAGGCAGTCGGCGCCGAACATGCCCAGCGTCTCGTATTCGGGCTTGTGCGCGCCGGCCTCGTATTTATAATCCCCCCTCCCCTCCTTCATGTGCCCGCCGCAGGCGATAGGGCAGCGCCAGCAGGCGTAGCGCCTCTCCTGTTGCGCAACCACCGGGTCGCCGCTGATGTCCTTGTAATCGGGAAAGTCGATAGTGGCGGTGCCCGACCAGTTCTTGGTCGGGGTGTCGCCGTCCTCGGCGCAGTCGATAAAGATACCCGGGGTGCCTTTGTCCCGCAGCATATCGACATGACCGGTAAGCTCTTTCAGGCATTTCTTTCTCAGCTCGTTAGCTCTGGCCTCATCAGCCAGGGGGACTTTAAGGTTGCCCCTGACGGCTATGGCCTTCAGCCTCTTGGAGCCCATCACCGCCCCCAGCCCGGAACGCCCCGCCGCCCGACCCTTGTTGTTCATCACGGCGGCGATGCGGGCGACCTTTTCACCCGCCGGGCCGATGCAGGCGACCTCGGTATCCTTGCCCAGTTCGCCTTTGAGAATGTCCTCGGTCTGGAAACTGTCCTTGCCCATGAGATGGGCGGCGTCCCTCAGCTCGGCTCTGCCGTTATTGATAAAGAGATAGACGGGTTTCTGGGCAATGCCGGTGAAGAAGATATTATCGTAGCCGGCGAACTTCAGGTGCGGCCCCACGCTGCCCCCCGAGTTGGCGTCGCCCCACCCCCCGGTCAGCGGCGACTTGCCCACCATAATGTACCGCGAAGCCGAAATCGAGGGCGTGCCGGTGAGCATGCCCGTGGTCAGCCCCAGTATGTTGTCCGGCCCCAGCGGGTCGACGCCCGCCTTCTGCCGACGGAAAAGTATTCTGGCCCCCAGCCCGTAGCCGCCGATAAACTGGCGGTAGAGCTTCTCGTCCAGCGCCTCATCCTCTAATTTGCCCTTGGATAGGTCCACCCAAAGCGTCTTGCCCGCATAACCTCGCATAGCTCGTCTCCTTAATTTTCGTCACCCTATACTATACACCCCCCCACACCATTGTCAAAACCCCTTGTTGCATTTGCCGCCGATTAGCCTTACTATGGGTAAAGCTGTTTTTGAGACTATGGCATAAGGAGGGCAAAATGTTACTGGCCGATAGAGTAGCTATTATCACCGGTGGTGCCAAGGGCATCGGCAAGGGCATCGCCCTCAAATTTGCTGAGGAAGGCTGTGCCGTCGTCATCGCCGATATCGACCTCAAACACGCCAACGAGACCCTGGCTGAGGTTATAAACAAGGGCGGCAAGGGCATCGCCCTGGCCTGCGACGTCCTTGACATCAAGCAGATTCGCGCCACGGTGAACAAGGCCGTAAGCCAATTCGGCAAGATTGATATACTGGTCAACAATGCCGGCGGTATGCTCGTGGCACCAAAACCCATCGAGGACATGCCCGAAGCCGACTGGGACAAGGTGCTCACCCTGAACCTGAAGAGCCTCTTTTTGTTCTCTAAAGTAGTGGTGCCCCAAATGAAGAAACAGAAGTACGGAAAGATTATCAATCTTTCCTCGGCGGCGGCGGTCAATCCCCCCGCCCACTGTATCCACTACCACACGGCCAAGATGGGCATCATCGGCTTTACGCTGGATTTGGCGCACACTTTGGCGCCGTTTAATATCTGCGTTAATGTCCTTTTGCCCGGCCCGGTCAGGACGGACTTCTACGACCCCATGCTGGGCAAGCTGACGGAAAAAGAGAAGGACGTCTTCTTCGACGAACTGGGTAAGGGCGATATCCCCCTGCAGAGGGTGGGCACCACCGAGGACGTGGCTAACGCCGCCCTCTTCCTGGCTTCGGAGCTTTCTTCCTATGTTACCGGTGACGCCCTGCTCGTCTCGGGCGGCTCGCCCCTGCGACCCGTCCACACCCCGATACAAAAGACGCTGGACAAATAGTCTATTTCGGCTCGCCCGTCCCCTCGGGCCACCCCTCTTTGTAGTTGCCGGTGCCTATCATAATGGCCATCTCCAGGTGCGGCCTGGTGCACTTTTTCCAGGTCAGCGGCCCGTGCTTGGTGCCCGCGGGCAGAAAGAGCGCCGAGGACTTGTTGAAGGTCAGCGGCTGCCCCTCGACGCAAAACTCTATCTCCCCGCCCAGGTCCTCGGAGTTATAGGGGTCGTTGCCGATGTGGAGCACAATCTCGTCGAATTTATGCACCATCTCGTGGATGTGGGGGTTGGGCTTGGGCATCTTCCATATCCAGCCCACTTCGATATACATGTTGCAGCCGGGCACCAGGGCGTTGCTCATCAGCGTCATGGAAGGGCTCTGCCGCCCCTCCACCGGCACCCCCGCTTCGTAGATGGGCTTGGTCACCAAGAGTCGGCTGTAGTCTGCCATTTCATCTTCTCCTTTATTTAATAGCGTTTTTCGACTTAGAAGGTGTGCAGCTTGACAACCTGCCCCACCATGTAGCTGCAGACGTCCGAGGCTAAAAAGGCGGTGGCGTTAGCCACATCTTGAGGCGTGCAGAGTCGTTTTAAGGCGGACATTTGCCTTTGGGATTCGAGGAATTCCTTAGGGGCGGTGCCCACCAGCCCCGTCTCCCCCAGCCCGGGCAGTACGGCGTTGACGATTATGCCCATGGGCGCCACCTCCAGGGCCAGGGCGTGGGTGAACTGGTCAATGCCCCCCTTAGCCGCCCCGTAAACGGAGATATTGGGGATGCCCTGCCCGCCGGAGCAGTTGACGATGCGCCCGTATTTCTTAGCCGCCATATGCGGGATAACCGCCTGGGCGACGTTCATCTGCCCGTAGAGGTTGACTCCGATATCGATGTCCCAGTCCGCCTTGGTCATCTGCATAAAGGGCTGCACCACGCTGCTGGTGCCCGCGTTATTGATTAAGATGTCGATGCGCCCGAATTCCTTGATTACCGTATCCACCATCTTGTCGACACTGCCGCGGTTGGCCACATCCACCTTGACGGCGAGGCTTTTTCTGCCCAGCTTTTCGATTTCGGCGGCGGTCTTCTTAGCCCCCTCCAGGTCGATATCCGCCGAAATCACGTCGCACCCCTCCCCGGCCAGCGTCAGGGCAATGGCTTTGCCGTAGCCTATCTGGCTGCCCGTCCCCGTAACCAGGGCTACCTTGCCTTTCAGTTTCAGGTCCATGGCTCCTCCTATTCTTTCGTTTATCTAGGCTCCGGGCCAGGGAGCGGTGAACTTGACCTTGCTGAACTTCCACTCCCCCTTGACCCTAACGTATTCGCAGTCCTGCCGCCCCTGTAGCCACTTCACCTCGGGCTCGGCGAAGAAAAGGTACAGAATCCAGTGTCCCTTCGCCCTGTCGCCCTCGACCGTTATAATGGGCTGCCCCACGAAATGCCCGTCGTTGCGCTTTATCATCTTGGCCAGCACGTTGTGGAATACCCCGCTAATCTCTTTCCTGCCCTTGGAGACTCCCTGGTCGAGTAGCTCCATGGTGGCGTCCTCGGCGAAGCACTTCAGCATATCCTCCCACTGCAGGTTGCAGAGCAGGTAAACGTAATTTATGTGCAACTGTTTGATGGCTTCGATGTCCCCCAGTACTTTGACTCTCTTTTCCAGCTCCTCTAGCGTCACCGCGGCCCTCCTTTCGCTCTATCCTAACCGCTATTCTAGTCATCGCCCACTTGAGTGTCAATCCATATCGGAGTATATTATGGTTAATTGCAGCCGGACGTCTAGGAGGAACAAAGTGCGTATCGTTAAGATTGAATGCATACCGGTTACCTCGAAGTTCAGCAAACCCTTCCCCATGGGCGGTGGCGTCGAGCAGGGCTCGGCCAGCGTTATCCTCAAAATGCACACCGACGAGGGCATTATCGGCATCGCCGATTCGGGGGGCACCTCGGCCTGGTATCGCGGCGAGAGCCAGGACTCGATGATGAGCATTATAAATAATATCTTCGGCCCTTCGATTCTGCTCGGCGAAGACCCCCGCAACATCGAGAAAATCGTGGCGCGGATGGACTACGCCGCCCGCGATAACAACCAGGCCAAGTCCATCGTCGACTACGCCCTGCACGATATCGTGGGCAAGGCGCTGGGCGTCCCCGTCTATCAGCTATTGGGCGGCTTGACCACGGAAAAGGTCCCCCTGGGCTTTGTCCTCCCCGGCGCCGAGACGGAAGAGGTGGTCGGTATGGCCAAGCAGGCTCTTAAGGCCGGTTTCCGCGTCCTCAAGCTCAAGGTGGGCGCGGGAGACGAGGCATTGGATATCGAAAACGTGCGGGCGCTAAGGGAATTGGGCGGTGACGATATCGAGATTTTTATCGACGCCAACGGCGCCTGGCACTACTACCAGGCTTTAATGACCCTGCGCAAGCTGGAGAAATACAACGTGGCTATGGTGGAACAGCCCGTGCCCTGGTGGGACATCGACGGCATGGCGCGCCTGCGGGCTAAAACCAGTATCCCCGTCTTCGCCGACGAAGCGGCTATCGAGCTTAAAAACCTGATGGAAATAATCCAGAAGAACGCCGCCGACGGCTTCTTCCTCAAGATACCCAAGGCGGGCGGGCTGCTCAAGGCTCAAAAGTGGGTCGCCATCGCTAAAGCGGCGGGATTACCTGTCGTCTGCGGCTGTATGATGGGTTCGGGGCTCGAAGCCGCCACCTATACGCATCTTTTGGTCGCCGACGAGTGGATGTCCAAGATGGTCCACGAAAACCTGGGCCCCCTGCATATCCACGATGTCTACGAGACAGTGAGCAAACCCATAAAGAACGATGTGGCTTTGAACGTACCCCGCTACGAAAACGGTTTTCTCTACCCCACCACCACCCCCGGCATCGGCGTCGAGCTCAACGAGCCGGCCATCGCCCAGCTCATGACCCCCGGCAAGAGCCCGACGGTGATAGGCCAATAAGCAATGAAATTCAAAAAAAGAACTTATAAGAACCTGAAGGAATTCTTTAGCGACTTGTGGTTTCCAATCAGAAACAGGAGGCGATTAAAGGAGGCAACGAATAGTGGATTGATATCACCTGCTTCCCGGGAAAGGCTAATGCTGGCTGTCACCGCAGTAGAAGGCTGCCGCTATTGTTCCTACTTCCATACTAAGCAAGCGTTGAAAAGCGGACTTCCTCCGGAAGAGATTAGCCAGCTGCTCTCAGGAGATGTTGATAACTGCCCGGAAGAGGAGGCTGTGGCCGTAATCTATGCGC
>CAZPLG010000019.1:0-15041 GCA_964587415.1 uncultured Dehalococcoidales bacterium
CGCAGCGGGGGCAGTGGGGAGTGACCTTATAGCCCTGGTAGATTAAACCCTTCTCCCACATCGCCTTTATCGCCCACCAGACGGTCTCGATATAGTCGTTCTTCATGGTGACGTAGGCGTGCTCCAGATCGACCCAGAAGGCAATGCGCTCGGTCATCGCCTGCCACTCCTTGAGGTAGCTGAAAACGCTCTCCCGGCAGCGGGCGTTAAACTTATCGATGCCGTAGCGCTCGATATCCTTCTTGCTGCTAAGCCCCAGCGCCTTCTCCACCTCCAGCTCTATGGGCAAACCGTGAGTGTCCCAACCGGCGATGCGCGGCACATAAAAACCCTTCATCGTCTTATAGCGGGGGATGATGTCCTTAAAGACGCGCGCCAGCACGTGGTGTATCCCCGGGCTGCCGTTAGCCGTCGGCGGGCCCTCGTAGAAGACAAAAAGTTTGCCGTCCCGCCTTGCCTCCAGGCTACGTTCGAAAATATTCTTATCCTTCCACAGGCTGAGGATTTTCTCCTCGACCTGCGGAAAATTCACTTTACTGCCGACAGGCTCAAACATAAAACCCCCTGTATGTCAAAAATCCCGCCCTCTAGGGACGGGATTTTACCCGCGGTACCACCCTATTTCCCCCTTCGCAGGAAGGGGGCACTCCTTTTTAGGACACATTCTAATGCCCTCGTCAGTGATAACGGTTGACGCTACCGACCAAGTCTACTAGGTGCTGACACCGTTCGGTTGGTGGCTCAGGAGCGATTTTCGGGGGACGATAACGTCTGCTTTCACCCGGCCAGACTCGCTTTAGTGCCCGCTCCCCCCTACTCCTCTCCGTCACTGCCTTTACCGCTAAAGGTTAGCACAGCTCGAAAAATAAAACAAGCGCCTATATCTGAGGTTAACGGCGTTCCCACCACTCGGGGTAGATCCGCATCAGCACCGGCGATGGGTCGCACGCGGGCCCAAGATAGCTAATAGGGTAGCCAATGCCCCTAGCCTTAAGCGCCTGTAGCCCTTCGACAGCCTTGGAGACCATTCCCGGTGGCAGGGCCATAACCATCTCGTCCTCGGTGACGGCGCCGAAGGCCCTCTCGCCCAGGCAGGGAATAGCCAGCGCCGGCTTGCCGGTGGTATAACACTGCGCCAGTCCGTCGGCGCAGGAGCCCTCGCCGATGAAGAAAAACTGAAAACGCTCGTAGTCCTTGAACTGGAGAGTGTTCATGAGCAGCATCATCTGCGCCGGATTGGCGTAGATTAAGACGACATCGGGCTCGAATTTACCCGCCGCCAATGGGGCGAGCACAACGGCCTCTCCGGGGGGTACGGTGGGGTATTCCGCCATCTGCTTTTTAGCCTCTTCCACGTTGGCGAACCAGGTATTGGCGAATTGCTCCGCCTCCCAGGCGACCTGCTTCTCGCCAGACGCCGCCAGGCCGTTGATGCGAGCGCAGCGCCCGCCGAAGTTGTCTCTGGTGGCGGATATCGTCAGGCCCATGGTGCGCACCATCGCCGGTACCTGGCAAAAAGAAGCGTGGCGGTCGAGGGGCATGACCTCGGGTATTTTATCCAACTCCTCCACCTTCTCCAGCCTTTTATAGGCAACAGGGCTCGCTTTCAGACGGAGCAAACGGTCTATCTTGTCGCTAAGCCCCACCCAGTCAGTCTTGGCCATTTCTCGTCCCCCTTCCCCATTATTTTCTAAGCAATCAAAGCCTAACGGCTATTGCTCACGGGGCATAATGACCACCTTACGCGTCTCGCCTTCGCCAACGCTCTCGGTGGTGACATCGGGGTCATCGGCTAGAGTCAGGTGGATAATGCGCCTTTCGTAAGCCAGCATCGGCTCCAGGGTAAACGGTCGGCCTCTGGTCTTGACCTGCTCCGCCATACGCTGGGCCAAAGCCTGCAACGCCTCGTAGCGGCGCTGTTTATAGCCCTCGACATCGATAACTATCGGCACCCTGGCTTGAGTCTGATGGGCCAGGATAAGCCTGACGACATACTGTAGAGAGGAAAGGGTCTGCCCCCGCCGCCCGATAAGGATACCAAGGTCGTCACCGGTCACATCAAGGGTAATGACCTCAACTGCCTTCTCATCGCCCTCCGCCGGGGGTTTGGTCTGGCAATCCACCGAAGCCGCCACCCCCATCCGGGCCAGAAGGGTCTCCAGAACCTCCCTGGCCATATCGTCCATATTCTCCGGATTCTCCGGCGCGCTGGCCAGAGGCTCAACTATTACCATAGCCTCTTCGGCTCCCAGACCCAGGATACCGTGCTTACCCTCTTTTAGAACGGTGACTTTTACCTTTTCGCGGCTTACGTTTAGAGTCTCTAGGGCTTTTTCGATAGCCTCCTCCACTGTCCGGCCGCTTGTCTCCAGACTCTTCATAGCTCACATCCTCTTCCTGTGCCGAACTGGGCACAACATCAGCACCGCCCGTAGACGCTTCTTCTACCTCGGCGATGCGCTTTTTATACTTCTTATCCCGGCCGGTATCCCTCTTGGGCGATGACTTCACCAGGCCTCCCCAACCACCGATCCAGTACTGCAAACCGATTCTGAAAATATTGGAGGTCACCCAGAAAAGAGCCAGCCCGCTGGGGAACGATAGAGTTAACCAGGCAAACATAATGGGCATTATCCAGAGCATCAAGCTGCTCTGGGTCTTCTGAGAGGGGTCGACGGTTGGCGTCATCACCATCTTTTGCTGCACCCACATCGTTCCCCCCACCAGCAGCGCCAGGAACATGTCGCCGCTGGCCAAGTTCAACCAGAGGAAATGGTTATTCAGGGGCAGCGTGGAATACACCACCGGCCAGGAATAGAGATATTGGGAAAGCCCCGCCAGATTCTCCGGGATTACCGCCAGCACCCGCATGATCGACTGGAACAGGGCAATCCAGATGGGCATCTGGATTAACAGCGGCAGCAGGCAGCCGGCCGGACTAACCCCCGACTCTTTATAGAGCTTCATCTGCTCCCGGGCCATTTTTTCCTTGTCTTTGCCGTACTTCTTCTTAAGCTCGGCAATCTTGGGCTGCATCTCCTGCATTGCCTTGGAAGCGCGAATCTGCTTCAGTGTCAGGGGGAACATCGCGCCGTTAACGATAAGCGTCAGGGCGATGATAGCCAGCCCGAAGTTATTGAAAAGGAAGTGAGTCAGCACGATGAGGACGTTTATCACCGGCTGCATGGCGATTAGATTCCAGATGTCACCTATTCCCACTAAAAACCTACCTCACTGTTATTTAACGGGCTGAACCCACAGCCTCACCCCGGTATCGGCGTTAAGGGCGTGGAGGTTCTGCTCCTGGGTATAAACATAGAGAACGCCCTCGCTAAGAGAAAGCGGGGCGTATATCGTCTCGGCTATATCGGCGAAAAGCCCGAGCTGATTGTTAACCGCGTCTATGGTGTATATCTTGCCCTCCTCGGTGGCGATAAGAACCCTGTTCTCGACCAGGACTCCCCAGGAACGTACCGGGCTTTCCAGGTCGAACTCGGTTATCTTATTCCCGCTCAAGGCATCTAATGCATAGACCTTATTGTCGTAACAGCCGACGTAGATGGTGTTCTCAAAAGCCACCGCCCTCGTCCAGAACCACTTCTCCGCCTGGAATTCCCACTTCAGCGTGCCGTCGACGGCACTTATAGCATAGAAGTAGCGGTCGAGGGTGCCGATATAAATCGTGCCGTTATCGACCAGCGGCGTAGAAGCGAAAGCCCCCTCCGCCTGGAATTCCCATTTTTCAGTGCCGTCGGTGGCGCTGAGGGCATAGAGCTTCTTATCGAAGGAACTTACGTAGAGCGTCCCCCCGTCAGCGACAGGTGTTGACCATATCTTGTCCTCGGTGGCGAACTCCCAGAGCAGGTCACCGGTAGCGGCGTCCAGAGCGTAGACATTGCCGTCGGCGCAGCCGAAATAGAGCTTATCCAGGGCAATTGCCACACCGCCGACGATAGAGTCTATGTTGCCCTCACGGGGATAGACCCAGCGCAACGCCCCCGACTCGGCATTAAGGGCATAAACCTTACCGTTATAGCCGGCAACATAGACCAGGTCTTCGAACAAAGCGGGGCTGCCGTAAACAGCCACCGGTATCGAACTCTGGGAACAGCCGAAGCCACCCGACGACACCGCACCTGTCAGCGGAACCTCCCAGCGCTGAACGCCAGTCTCCGCGTTCACCGCCACCAGCTTACCTTGCACCGCCGGCGACGAACAGCCGAAACCTCCGGCCTGTTTTAGAGAAGGAGACAAAAATATAGTCCCATCGGCTATCGTGGCGCCGGAACCGCCTTCAGGGGAACCCCTGATGCCGGTACAACCGGTTACCAAAAGCCCCACCAAGAGCAAGACGATAAGCAGGCTAATCTTGCCCACCGGCAGCGCCTTGTTTCTAATCCTCACTTAGCCATTCCCTCCACAGTCGACATGCGGCACCGGGTCATAGCCGCAGGCATGAAACGGGTGGCAACGGGCGATGCGCCTTGCCCCCATCCAGCCCCCCTTAAAAAAGCCGAAACGAGAGATAGCCTCATAGGTATATTGAGAGCAGGTCGGGGTAAAACGGCAATTAGGCGGCATAATCCGCGAAAGCGTAGCCTGATAAAACTTAATCAGCCCTAAGGCAAACTCCTTCATACTCCCTCGCTAATATTTTGGCCCGGGAGAGCAACCCCCGAACTGTTTTCTCCAAGTTCGCGAAGCTAGCCAGCGCCGCCTTAGGACGAGCGATAAAGATGATATCCCATCCCCCCTCCAGCGGCAACGCGCGCAGGATTTCCCGCAGACGGCGTTTAACCCGATTCCTCACCACCGCCCCACCTAGCCGACGGCCGACCGAGAACCCGTACCGGGACCGGGCAAGCTGGTTAGGCAAAGCCTTCATCACCATCAGGTCGCTCGCCCAGGAGTTTCCCTTCTCATAGACCAGGGTATACTGCTCCGACCTGGTAAGGTATTGGTCACCTCGCATGGTTACACCACGGTCAAGCGCTTACGCCCCTTAAGCCGTCGCGCCTTCAAGACATCTCGACCGCCACGGGTACTCATTCTGGCTCGAAAGCCGTGCTCTCGTTTTCTGGGGATACTCTTTGGTTGATAAGTTCTCTTGGGCACAATAACTCCGTAATCGAATCAGGATGATTATACTTCTGTAATCTGTAGGGTGTCAAAGGGAGAGGGATAAAGCGGATTTATAAGGGTGCCGAAAAAGAATAAGGGCACCCTATATCGGACTAATCGCGTACACCAACGCCCCCTGTCTGATGAATGTGCGCCGGTACATAAGGCAGCAAAGCTAAGTGCCGCGCCCTCTTTATGGCCAGCGCCAGGGCGCGCTGATGCTTGGCGCAGGTACCGGTCTTACGCCGGGGCCCGATTTTACCCCTATCCGTTATGAAATGGCGCAACTTAGCCGGGTCTTTGTAATCTATCTCCTTAACGTTATCGACGCAGAGGGAACAAAACTTGCGTCTCGGTACATATCTCGACCTGCCCGGCCTTTTGCCTCTCGGTTCTTCGCTTCTTCTAGCCACCTCTTATTATATTACCTAAACCCTTCTAGTAGATTTCTAACCCTCATCGGGGAAGGGCACGTCTTCCACCACCGCCGGCTCCGGCTCGCTGTGAGTAATCTCCTCACCCCCCTCCCCGGAAACGGGAGCCATTGCCTGTCGGTCAAGGAAGAGCACCCGGTTAGCCACTATCTCCGACCGGGAGCGCTGCTGCCCGTCCTGGCCCTCCCAGCTACGGGTGTGCAGCCTGCCCTCGGCATAAACACGCTGACCTTTGGCCAGATACTGGTTGCAATTCTCAGCTAGTCTGTTCCAGGCGACTACGGTAAACCATTCCGTCTCCTGCTTACGCTCGCCTTCGGGGGTGGTGTAAACTCTGTTGGTGGCAACACGGAACGAAGTTACCGGGTTGCCGTTAGGGGTGAAACGCATTTCGGGTTCAGTGCCAACATTTCCTATAATCATCACTTTGTTCAGGGTCAACATCGCCATAAACTCCTTTCGCCCTCACCCAAATCCGTAGGAAACAGGCGTTTTTCCTCAAATTAGCTGTCTAATCTTACCAGTAAATGCCGTAGCACCTCCTCAGAAATTCGTAGACTGGCTTCAAGCTCTTTGCCCGATGCCGGTTTCATCTTGCATCGGACCAGAACATAGCTGCCTTCCAGAAAATGTTTAATGGGATAAGCCAGCTTGCGCTTACCCCAACGGTCTACTTCGTCAACCGTGCCGCCATCCTGGGTAATCAGGCGGCTGATATTATCTATTATGCCGTCAAGGCTGTCATCGGCGACCTCGGGGCTGATAATCACCACCAGCTCGTAATCGCGAAGATTTTTGCTTTCCTCGGTAACCATATTTTCTTTAGTAACCATAAACTCCTTCACCTGCTGAGATTAGCTATTATATCATACAACCACTGATGCAACAATAGTTGGGCGTAGGCGTCAGCTTGACAGGGCCAAGCGCCCCTGATAGACTTTTCTTAGCGAAACGGCCCCGTGGTGTAGCGGTCTAACATGCCACCCTGTCACGGTGGAGATCGGGGGTTCGAATCCCCCCGGGGTCGCCACCACCCCACCTTTTATTCCTTTAGATAGCCGAAAGCAGCCTTGGCGGCGGTAGCGCCGTCGCCGACGGCCGAGGCAACCTGGCGGGCTGAGCTCTGGCGGACGTCCCCGGCGGCAAATAGCCCGGGCACCGAGGTCGCCATCATTTCGTCGGTGATGATGTGTCCGGTCTTACTCAGCTTCACTATATCAGCAAATTGCTGGCTGTTGGGTCTAAGCCCCACAGCGACAAAGACGCCCGCCACCTCCAGAGTGGAAGACTTCTTGGTCTTAACATTACGCAGCTTTAGCGCCTTGACCACCTCCCCACCCACAATCTCCTCCACCACGCTATCCCAGACAAACTTTATCTTAGGCTGCGCCATAGCCCGCTTCCGGAGCACCTCCCCCGCCCGCAGCTGGTCTCGTCGGTGTATTACGTAAATCTTAGTGGCGTGCTGAGCTAGCTCCAGGGCATCGGTGATGGCGGCGTCGCCCCCACCCACCACGGCTACCTCCCGCTGGCGGAAGAAAAAGCCATCGCAGGTGGCGCAGTAGGAAACGCCGTGCCCCACCAGCGTTTCCTCGCCGGGAACGCCCAGCTGGCTGTACTCCGAGCCGGTGGCGATAATAACCGCCTCAGCTTCGAAGTCGCCCTTCTCGGTGGTAATCTTGTGCGTCTTCCCCGTCTTGACGGCGGTGACGCCTGTCGTTTCCGTCTTCAGACCGTATTTAGCCGCCTGCTGGTGCATGAGCGCGCCCAGTTCGGCACCGGAGATGCCCTCGGGGAAACCGGGGTAGTTTTCCACCAGCGGCGCGTTCAATATCTGCCCGCCGAAGGCGCCGCGCTCGATGAGCAGACTCTTAAGTCCCGCCCGCGCGGTGTAAAGCCCCGCGGTAAGCCCCGCCGGCCCACCCCCGATAATAGCCACTTCGTATTTCTTTGTCTCTGCCATCGCTTATTTCCTCCAGGAAATCAGCGCCCCGCCCAGGCCGAAGAGCACCGCCGCCAGCCAGATGAAGAAGCCAGCGTAGGGAATCATCCGTAGCAAGCACAGGATAGCCAGCCCCAGCGCCAGCGCCCCCACCATAACCCCCCGGGAATCCGTCTTAGTAAGGTAGCCGATTATCCACCGCCCGATAAACAGCGCGGCTGGTATCTGAGCCAGGTAGATAGCTATGCCGTAGAGGGCCAGGGCGATTAGCGCCATAGGTATGCCGACGATGGTGATGCAGACTATTATAGCCGCTATCGGCGTGCCGAAGAGGATAATAGCCCCCCACCCCAGGCTCAACCAAGGCTTGGTCTTTATGGTATCGGCCATCAAAGCCGTTCTTCTCGGCGCCGTCACAACGATAACTACGCCGATTAACAGAATCATAAGGAAGGCGAGCAAACGGCCCAGTACAGTGGAGATGAGCCCGCCTCTAAACGGCCATTCCACCCCGGTCTGGTGGGTAACCGTGCCCACGATTTGAGCGCCGGAATGGATAACGGCTTCATTCTCGCTGGTGTAGGTCAGGTCGCCCAAGATAACGGTGCTAGAAGCTACGGTCAGTGCGTCAACCCCAAGCTTGACGTCTCCCCCCACTCCGTCGGCCAGGGTAACTTCACCGCCAGCGCCCCTGATGTAACCGCTGATAACGCCGTTAATGCGAACCTTGCTGGCGGCGAAAAGGAGGTCGCCGCCGATGGTAGCCGTGCCGCTGATGGTCAAGTCGCCGCCGCCGAAGAGCAGGTCGTCGCCGATATAGCCACCGATGTTCACCTCACCCGCCGCCACCCGCACCGACTGGCCGACCTCGCCTTCGATGTTCAACGTGGCGACGGTAGCCACCACGTCGCCGTTGACCCGGCCGTTGATGTTGAGCGTGCCGCCGGCGGCCCAGAGGTCGCCGTTTACGGTGCCGTCAATGGTAATAGAGCTGCCGGCCACATAGAGGTCGTCGTCAATAACCTCTCCGCTGGCGATGGTGACGCTCTCCAGCCCGCGTACCTCAGCGGCTGAAACCGGCACCGCCAGCAACACCGTCGCCAGAACTACCATGAAAAGAACCACCATACCCCGAAAGATATGCTTGGACATAGCTACCTCCCCGGTCTCATAATCGCTTTTTTAGATTATAGCATAGAATACCTTTTTATTATGATACAGACCCGGTCGCCAAGACAAGGCTAAACTTGTTTTATAATACGTGTAGCGTGTAGAATTTAAGGTAAAACCAGGGTGAGGAATCTTGAAAAACAGCGATAAGCAGAACGGAAAGATTAACTGGCAATATATCTTTGACCCCAAAACGGTGGCTGTCATCGGCGCCTCCAACAACCCCGGCTCATGGGGGCACGGCATTATGAAGCACCTCCTCGGCCCCGCCCTTAGAAAAATCTACCCGGTCAACCCCAACGCCGCCGAGATTATGGGGCTTAAAGCCTATGCCAGCGTGCTCGATATCCCCGAGCCAGTGGAGCTGGCGGTCATCGTCGTCGCCTCCCCACGGGTGCCCAAGGTAATCCGCGAATGCGTCCAGAAAGGGATAAAGGCGGCGGTGGTCGTCTCCGGCGGTTTTGCCGAAAGCGGCGATGAGGGCATCAAACTGGAAGCCGACCTGGTTGGGGTCGCCCGCCAGGGGGGCATACGCTTTATCGGGCCCAACACCATGGGCCATGCCGATACCTCTTCCCACCTCTCCACCCTGGCCTGGACCTTCGAAACTCCCCCCGGCCCCGTGGCTCTCATCTCCCAGAGCGGCAACTACGGCCACCGCATACTTCACCGCGGCATGATGTCGGGCATCGGCTTCAGCAAATTCGTCAGCACCGGCAACGAAGCCGACATACACTTTGCCGACTACTTAGAATACCTGGCGAACGATAAGGATACCAGGATAATCGCCGCCTATATCGAAGGGCTCAGGGAGGGCCGGCGCTTTTTCGAGCTGGCTAAAGAGATTACCCCCCGCAAGCCGGTTATCGTCATCAAGTCGGGGGCAACCAAAGCCTCGGCGGAAGCCGCCATGTCCCACACCGCCACCCTGGCCGGCTCGGATGAAGTATATACGGCGGCGTTCCACCAGGCGGGAGTGCTCAGGGTAGAAGACGACGACGAACTCTGCGACGTGGTCACCGCCCTGCTCTACCAGCCGTTGCCCCACGGTAAGAAGATTGGCATCCTGACTATCGGTGGCGGGCTGGGGGTAATGTCCGCCGAAGCCTGCGAAAAAGAAGGGTTGGAGATACCCAGGCTGGCGCCAGCGACAATAGAAAAGCTGAACGCCCAACTGCCGCCGCGCTGGTCGCACGCCAACCCGGTGGATATGGCCGGCATCAGCATGGCGGAAAACCCGGTTATCTTTCCCTCCCTCTTCGCCATGATGGAGGATAAAGATATAGACGCCATCCTGCTGCAAGCGCCCATCGGGGCTAACACCGACCGCCTGGCCACCATGTATAATAATGAAGAGATTAAGGCTTACCGCCAGGCGGAGGAAAGAGCCCTGGACAAGCTTAAGCTACGGGTCAAGCGGGACGAAAAGCCAGTCTTCATGGTCAAGCCCGCCGTCGAATTCGCCACTGACCCCGAGGTCGCTTCCCTCTTCAGCCGGGAAGGCATTCCGGTATATCCCAGCCCGCGCCGCGCCGCCAGGGTATTAAGCCAGCTAGCCTGGTATCGGCATTACCTCGACTCTATCGGCCGATAAAGCCCCTGTCATCCAAACCCGATTATAGTCAATGATAGTCAATCTACTTCCATTAACAGGGCGTGCCAGCCGTAAATAAGCAGTGGAACGGCGTTTAAGTTCAAAAATCACCCGAAACTGGCAGGAAAAGGGAGTATGAGCGCAATTAAGGCAGTTAGAAAGGACAAAAGTCCATTCCCTCTCCCATACAGTGAACTTGACGCCGAAGGTTTCCTATAAGTATGATAAAGTATGCTTGACGGCAAATGCCCAAAGTGCGCCTATCATTGTTCTGGTTGGGCGTTGCAGTTCCCCCAGAATCAGACGTGTCCCAGATGCGGTACCGGGTTGGTGATTACGGAGGGCGGCAAGAAAATTTCCGACGGCTATTCCCCATTCACGGCGGAAAAGTACGTCATTGATACGCCCGCTAAAGCCCCCACCCCCACCAAGAAAAAAGGCGGCGAAGACAAGTCTTCCCGTCCCTAAGCTGACCGGTCATCTGGAGCCACGGCTTCCGCCTTGCTGTCGGCAAGTTTTCCTCTCAATATTTCAGGTTAAAAAAATTTGCCATGAAACATGCTTTTATGCTATTCTGCAAGCGGCAAAAGGTTACCAGCACTTAACGCTAGTGTTTTGTACAATTTGAGCTAACTATACTCTAAGACCCACTAAAACTAAGGGTCGATTTTTTTGATAGCTAAAACACCATAGCCAAGCGGGAGGTGAAACTATGAACAGAAGAGACAAGCTTGTGAAAATCGTCGGCGTCGAGAACTTCACCGATGACCCCAAAGCTTTAGAGACATACGCTAAAGACTTCAGCCTCCAACCAGCCGGAGTGCCCGACTATGCGGTCAAGCCCAAAGACACCCAGGAGGTGCAAAAGATAATCCAGGTCGCCAACGACCATTCGCTTCCCGTGGTGCCGGTCAGCTCCTGGGTGCACTTCTACGGAGCGACCATACCCAAGAAAGGCGGCATCATCCTCGACCTGACCCGCATGAACCGCATCTTCGAAGTTGATGATTTCAACCGACGCGTAAGGTTTGAAGCTGGGGTAACCTGGGAGCAGCTCACCAGCCACCTGGCCGAGAATGGCTTCAGGGTAATGCTACCCCTCCTCCCCCACCCCCAGCGCTCGGTGCTCACCGACACCCTGGAAAGAGAGGTCATCACCAACACCGTCTATGACTACGGCGAACCGCTGCAGAGCATGGAAGTCGTCTGGCCCAATGGAGAAGTCTTCCGCACCGGCTCGGCCAGCGTCATGGGCTACCCCGATTCCCCCTCCAAGGGGGCCAACCCCGCGGGGCCGGGACTGGACTTCTACAGATTTTTACAGATGGCTCAGGGGACGATGGGGGTGGTGACCTGGGCGAATCTCAAGACCGAATATCTGACCCAGAAAGACAAGATGTTCCTGGCTCCGGTCAAAGACCTCAACATGGTTATGGAATTCCTCTATAGAATCCTGAGGATAAGAATCGGCCAGGAGTGCCTGCTGCTGAATAACACCGACCTAGCGGCGATAATGGCGGCGGATATGAAGAAAGACTTCGCCTCGCTAAGGTCGTCACTGCCACCCTGGACTCTCATTCTGGTCATCAGCGGACATTACCGCAACCCCGAGGGCAAGATTCAGTACGAAGAAAAAACGCTTAACGAGATTATCAAAAACGAGTTCCCCGAAATCTCGTTCAGCGACAATCTCCCCGGGCTTCCCGGCTCGGGTGAAAAACTGCTGGGCATACTCCGCAAACCCTGGCCCAAGGAAATAACCTACTGGAAGAACCGCTACAAGGGCGGCTGCCACAGCCTCTTCTTCATCACCAAGCCGACGCTGGCGCCTAAGTTCGTCGAGAAGATGGAATCGCTGGCTTCCCGGCACGGCTACCCCGAAGGCGACCTAGGCGGCTATATACAGCCCATAGAGCATAATCGGGCTTGCCAGATAGAGTTTAACCTCTTCTACGACCCCGCCAGCCGCCCCGAAGTGGAACGAGTTCGGACACTGGCCAGCGAAGCCGCTAAAACCCTGCTCGACCAGGGGGCTCTCTTTACCCGCCCCTACGGGGAGCTGGCTAAGCTGGTATATGATAGAGCCAACGGCTACGCCGTGACCCTGAAAAGGGTGAAAAAGCTTTTCGACCCCAAGAATATAATGAACCCGGGTAATCTGTGCTTCTAGGGAGGAATAAAGATGCTCAAAGGCAAATTAAAGCTGGATGTAACCGATTTAGATAATTTCGAATACGACATGAGCAAGTGCATCAAGTGCAAGGGGTGCACCTGGGTCGACCACATTTATATGCCCGGCATGACCTTCAGCACCCGCTGCCCCAGCGCCACAAAGTATCTATTCGATTCCTACGGCGCCTACGGCAAGATGAGAATCGGGACGGCCATGCTCGAGGGCAGGATGGAATACTCCGACGAGCTGCTCAAGATACTATATGCCTGCACCCTCTGCGGTGCCTGCGACGTGGGCTGCAAGCGCAACCTCGACCTGGAGATAGAGCTTACCCTAGAGGCGCTGCGCATCAAGGCGGTCAAGGATGGCAAGGGGCCCATGCCCCAGCACAAGAAGGTGGCTCAGCATATAGCCGAAAAGCACAACCGCCTCGGCTCCCCCCACGCCAACCGCAACAAGTGGCTGCCCAAAGATGTCAAACCGGCCGAAAAGGCCGATGTGCTTTACTTCGTCGGCTGCTCGGCGGCTTACACCAGCCCCGAGATTGCCCAGGCAACGGCCAAGATACTCAATGCCTCAAAAACACCCTTTATGCTCATGCCCGACGAGTGGTGCTGCGGCAATATCCTCTACTCGGTGGGCATGGCTGACGAGGCTCGCGAGCTGGCAAAGCGCAACGTCGAAGAGGTCAGGAAGACAGGCGCCAAGACACTGCTGCTGAGCTGCGCCGAAGGCTACCGCATGTGGAAGGTCGATTATCCCAAGCTGCTCAATATCTCCACCGATGAGTTGGGTTTCAAGGTCGTCCACCTGGTAGAATTCGTCGACGAACTTATCAAAAAGGGTTCGCTTAAACTCAAAAAGAAGGTTAATTTGCGCCTCACCTATCACGATTCCTGCAGCCTGAGCCGCTTGAGCGAGCCCTGGACTCCCTGGGAGGGTGAGCGCGGAGAGTGGGGGATGGTAAGCCCGAGACTGGAGCGCCGGCGCGGCACCAACGGCGTTTACCAGCAACCCCGCGATATTTTGCAGGCTATTCCCGGCGTCGAGCTGGTGGAAATGATAAGAATGAAAGAAAACGCTTTCTGCTGCGGCGCGGGTCGCGGCACCAGGGAAGCCTTCCCCGATTTCGCTTCCTGGGCAGCCAAGGAAAGGCTGCAAGAGGTAAAGGCAATCGGGGCACAGGCTATCGTCGCCACCTGCCCCTTTTGCAAGGAAAACTTCGCCCAGGCCGTAAGCAAGGACGGCGAAAAAATAAAGGTATTCGATATCTCCGAGATTATCCTGGCGGCAATCTAGAGGCTAAGGAGGCTTGATCATGGCTATATCCAAAGAAGCTTATAAAGACCTGGAAGCTATCGTTGGCAAAGAATATATTTCATCTGACCCCGTGGTCTGCGAAGGCTATCGCTCGGGGCCCGGCGGCTATGAGTGCGGCCTGGGCTACGAGAGGGTAATGACCAAGATACCCGGCGGCATTATCATGCCGCGGACTACTCAGGAAGTCCAGAAAATAGTCAAAGCCTGCAACCGCTACAAGGTCCCCTATGTCCCCTACAGCACCGGCTGGTACGGCCCTCGCTCCCATTGCCACGTCGATGACGAGCTGCTGGTCGACCTGAAGCGGATGGACGGCTTTGAGATTGACGATAAGCACCTCTACGCCACGGTGGAGTCGGGGGTTATCTACTCCCAGCTCCAGGAGGAAGCGATGAAGCGGGGCTGTTATATTATTGTCGGCGGCGGCGGCTCGCAATGTTCCGCCATCGCCAACATGCTCGGCGACGGCTGGTCGCCCTTAAGCTACCGCATCGGCCTGCCCCACCGCCGCATACTGGGCACCGAGCTGGTATTGCCCGACGGCGAACTGGTGAAGTTAGGCTCGCTGGCGGTGGGAGACGATCCCTTCTGGGGGGATGGCTTTGGGGCCGACCTGCGCGGCCTGCTGCGGGGCTTTACTGGCCTGCGGGGGTGCCTAGGTATCGTCACCAGGATGGCTATAAAGCTTTTGCCCTTCCAGCCGGAAAAACTGGAGCCTACCGGAATTTCACCCCATACCACCCTCCAGCTTCCCCCCAAGCGGGTCAAGTGGATAAACTTTACCATGCCCAGTAAAGAAGCCATGAAGAAGGCCATGTTTGAGATGGCCCGGGCCGAGATAGGGGCCGGTGCCACCAAAGTGCCTATATTCTGGCGGGCCATCGCCAAGGCCAGCTGTAAAGAAGAGTACTGGGATATATGGTCTAAAGAGAGCGAAGAGACTATCAGCAGTTTTCACCTGCTCCGGGTGCTGCTGGTCGGCTTCGGCTCCGAGGAGCAGATGGAGTACGAGGAGCGGGTGCTCAACGATATTATCACCGAGATTGGCGGCCAGGCCCGCCGCACCCGGCCTTCCGACGAGTCCTGGTTCAAGAACGCCGACTCCGCTGGCATGTGGCTGATGTGCGGCAGCTATGTCTCGGTGGACTATGTCATCGAGACGCTGGAGCACGCCATACCCCACGGGGAAAACTACGCCAAACTTAAGCCCAAATATACCCCGCCGCTTATGCCCGACTACGGCGACCCCGGCTGGTTCCAGAGCTTCGAGCTGGGCCACCAGGGCTA
>CAZPLG010000020.1:0-14632 GCA_964587415.1 uncultured Dehalococcoidales bacterium
CCTATAAGTATCCCAACTACCGCTACGACGGCTACCGGGTCTATACCAATACGGCTGTTACCTCGGCTATGCGCGGCTTCGGTGCCCCCCAGTCAACCTTCGTCGGCGAATCCCAGATCGATATGATGGCCGATGACCTGGGCATCGACCCCATCGAGATACGGCGCAAGAACGGCATGACGCCTAACTATGAGGTCCCCGGACAGGCTTTTATCCAGAGCTGCGGTCTGCACCAGTGCCTGGACAAGATTGAAGAGCACATCAAGAAGCAGGACAAGCTGCCCGCCAACCACGGCATCGGCGTTTCCGCCTATGGCTTTATGTCCGGCGGTATCTTCAACTGGTTCAACACCCCCTACGCCTTCTCGGCGGCCGTGGTCAGGATAAACATCGACGGTAAAGTAGACCTTTACACCGGCGCCTGTGATATTGGACAGGGTTCCAATACCACCCTGAGCATGATCTGCGCCGAGGAGCTGGGAATCAAACTGGAGGATGTCAGAATCTTCTCCGGCGATACCGGCATCTGCCCGCCCGACCTCGGTGCCTGGGGCAGCCGGGAGACACTGATGAACGGTAACGCCGTCAAGAGAGCGGCCGCCGACGCCAAGAGCCAGATTATGGAATTCGCCGCCGCCAAGATGGGCGTTAACATTGTCTACGACCTGGATATCAAAGACGGCCGGATACACCTGGTCGACCGTCCAGAAAGAGGTGTCTCCTACTACGATATCGTTAAGGAGGCGATAAGGGGCAAAGACGGCGTGGCTATCATGGGCCGCGGACACTATACCCCCCACCGCAAGGGCATGATATCCCCCGCTTACAGCTTCGGCGTCCAGGCGGCTGAGGTGGCTGTGGACGTGGAGACGGGCCGCTATAAGCTGGTGAACGTTACCACCGCCCACGAAAGCGGCACCGTAGTCAACCCCTTGGGCATCGAAGGGCAGCTGGAAGGGGCTATCATGATGGCGGGCGGCTACGGCTTCTGTGAAGACCAGCCCATGGACGACGGCAAGATACTCAACCCGTCCATCGCCGATTACAAGCTCATCCGCTCCCTGGATATGCCCGAGACCGATATTCTGGAGATTGACACCTACGAGCCCGAAGGCCCCTTCGGCGCCAAGGAAGCCGGCGAAGGTCTTACCAATCCCACCGCCGGCGCTATCGGCAACGCCATCTACAAAGCCGTCGGTGTTCGCATCAACGATTTACCCATAACCCCGGAGAAGGTCTTTAAGGCCCTCAGGGAGAAGGAGAAAAATAAGAAGGCGAAATAAGGCTTTGGCCTAAGTTAGCGGAGGTTTTATATGAGTTATCACTGTCCTGTATGTAACAAGGTTTCGAGCAGCGCCCTTGATTTAGCCCGCCACATGATCGGGCGGGGCGACAAGGTCCACCGGGACTGGATTAATTCCAAGAGCTTTAAATACTCGGAGTTGCTTACCCTGCAGTTCAAGTCCTTCGGCGGCGAGGGCTACCGGGCTCTATCCGAGGTACTGGAGAAAGAGACCAAGGTAAAAGACTAAAAACCAAACGCCTTAGATAAACTAAACAGGGTCGAGGAAATTAACCTCGACCCTGCTTTTTTATGACTAACGACCAGCCTTCAAGCCTTCTTGCCTTTGAGCGCCTTGAGAACCTTGTCCGGCGTAGCCGGCAGGTCATAAATTCGGGCACCGATGGCATTCTCGATGGCATTCATAATTGACGGTGAGGTGGGCATAAGGGTGAACTCGCCGACACCGGTGGCTCCCAGCGGCCCGTTCTTACGTGGCGTCTCGATAAGGATCACTTCCTTATCGAAAGAGTCCTTCATGGTGGGGTACTTATAGGTTAGCCAGTCCACCGTTTCGCCGTGGATGTATTTCTCACGCAGCGCCATACCTGCGCCCATATCCATACCACCCTCAATCTGGCAGAGGACGTTCATGGGATTGATAAGGGTGCCCGCGTCAACGACACCCGTCATCTTAAGCACCCTCACCTCGCCGCTCTTGGTATCGACTTCGACCTCGGCCATTTGCACCCCGTGGCACCGGGAAGCGAAGAACTCGCCCTGGCCCGTCTCCTCGTCCATACCCTTATGCGTCAGATTATGCTGCACCTGATAGCGGGTCGGCTTGCCCGCTTTAACCAGGTCGGCATGGGTCTTGGCTCCGGCCTCTTTCATAGCGGCTTGCAGGGCTTCTATGGCTTTAACCAGGGCATGCCCCGACATAAAGGTCTGCCGGGAACCAGCCGAAAGCCCCGAATTAGGCGTCAGCACTGAATCGCGGGTCTGCAGGCGGATTTTCTCCCTGGGAATTTTGGTCAGGTAGGAGGCAATCTGGGTCAGCATGGCGTCGTTGCCCTCACCGGGGTCCGCCACCGAGGCGTAAATGGTCAGGCCATTGTCGGCATCCAGCTCCACGGCAACATCGGATTTGTCCATAGGCTCGCCGATGCCGAAGCTAGAGCCCGCCAGCCCTACCCCCCGCCTCAGGTTAGCGGACTTAAAGGCGGCGGCTTCCTTCAGCGCCTTTTCGTAGAGGGGTTTTACTTTTTTCAGGCAACCGTCCAGAGCCCATTCCTCCATGATATGGCTGCTGGAGGTAGACTCTCCGGGCTTAATGATATTGAGCTGACGGAAAGCCAGCGGGTCCATGCCCGCCTTAGCCGCCAGCAGATTCATAGCCGACTCCAGCGCGTAGTTAACCTGGGGCGGGCCGGCTCCTCTGGCGGCACCTCCCCAGATATTGTTGGTGTAGACCACCTTTATTTCGCCGAATACATCCGGTATGTAGTACCCGCCGCTGAGCATGGCCAAGGCGCGGTGGACGATAACCCACGCCGCTGAAGAGAAGGCGCCCTTCTCCACGGTGGCGTATATCTCATACCCGGTGAGCTTGCCCTGGTCATCGGCACCCAGGCGCACCTTCATGCCAAAGGGGTGCCGTTTGCTGGTCATCTGCATGGACTCGGTGGTGCCGGGGATATAGCGCGCCGGTCTCTTGAAGTGAAGGGCGGCGGCGGCAGCTATATGCTCGGAGGTAAGGTCAACCTTTATGCCGAACTGCCCGCCGGTAAAGGCTTCCTGGTAGCGGATTTTTCCCCAACCCAGCGCTTCTTTAATCAACTGGGCGTGGTCGTGAATGCGCAGAGAGCGCCCCACCACCACCAGCTCGGCGTCCTTGCCCTCTCCTTCCAGGTAGGCAACCCCGGCCTCGGGTTCCAGCGGCGCTTGGTGAATCCACTGCGTGCTGAAATCGGCCTCGACGACAAACGCCGAAGACTCCAGCGCCTTCTTGGCGTCGCCCTTGACCTGCCGGTTTAACATGCAGATGTTGCCGGTGCCCGGCTGCACTTCGAGGGCGCCCTTCGCCAGCGCCTCCTGTGGGGTAGCCACCCTCGGCAAAATATCGTATTCTACTTTTACCGCTTCCGCCGCAGCCAGGGCTTCCTTACGGCTATTGGCGGCGACAATAGCCACGTGCGCCCCGAGCAGGGGGACGATATCACCGATATCGAAGAGCACCTTCTTATCCTTGCCCAGCGCGTTGTTACCCTTGATATCCTTGGCGGTCAATATGCCAGCGACACCGGGCATCTTTTCCGCCTTGGTAGTGTCGATTTTATTTATGCGGGCGTTATGGTGTGGGCTGGCCACCACGGCTAACTCCAGCGCCCCCGGCATAACGATGTCAGCGGCAAACGGCGCCAGCCCGCAGGCTTTGAGCATAGACCAGGGACGGGGGTGAGAAACGCCTATCTGCTTTCCCTTGGGGTCGGGCCTCATCTTGGCCGGGGTCGTGTCTCCGCGCAGAAAACGGGCGGCCAGCTCAACGGCTTCGATAATCTTGCTATAGCCGGTGCAGCGGCATAGGTGGTTCCTCAAGGCTATCTTGATTTCATCACGGGTAGGCTTCGGGTTCTTGTCCAGCAGGACCTTGGTGGCCATAATCAGACCCGGTGTGCAAAAGCCGCATTGAATAGCCCCGGATAGGACGTAGGCCTCCTGTATCAGATGCGGATTTTCGGGCGTGCCCAACCCCTCCACGCTGATGACCTCGGCGCCGTCGAGGTTGGCTACCTTGGTCAGACAGGATAAGACCGTCTTGCCGTTGACAATCACGGTGCAAGCTCCGCACTGGCCCTTGCGGTCACACCCCTGCTTGGTACCGGTGAGTCTCATCTCCTCCCGGAGCAGATCGAGGAGCACCGCATCCTCCTCGACGACCAACCTGTGCTGTACTCCATTGATTTTTAAGCTAACGCTTTTCAACTTTCCCTCCTTAAATCTTTATAGCCACTGGCTCAACAGGGTCAAGCCGGGGTAGTCATAAAAAATAAAAACACTTCCGGAGGGAAGTGCTACGGGCGGGCACACATGCACCCTCCTTTCCAAACACGGGAGGCATTGCCGTTTCCGGCAATACCCTCTCGGCCAGCTGCCATGCCGTTATCGGTTTAGGCAAAATAGCTCGGAGAGTCTTTAGATATAGTCTAAACAAAGAACAGTTTACCGCAACCAGGATTATCGAGTCAATCCTATACAGGCTGAAAAGATGTTAATTTGCCCTATAATTTCGAGAAGCTGCCCAGCTGGTCGAAGTCAACCAGCCCGCTCTCGGCTACGTTTTCAATGTCAATGCCGGCTTCGACCGCTGCCGCCACCGGGTTAAGCCCGCCGAGCTGGACGGCACCGACCCGATTCAAGGCTACCGGAATCTGGCAAAGCGGCTCGCTGGTTTCGCCCAGGGCATAGACCCCGTTAATACCGACTTCCTTGAGCAAAGCCAGCTTTTCTTCCACGGCTCCTCTGGCCTGGGCGGGTATGGTACGGAAATTGCCCAGAATCTTACCGCTGCCCGTCCGGGCGGCTTCGCCGACACTGGTCATCCTGGCCCGGATAAACTGCTCCGATGGGTCGAGGGAAGTGCCGGCATAGTCGATTATGGCCACAAATCGCCTCGGCTCCGATTTTCTCACCTCGAGCACGCCGCCGAACCGAAACTCACTGGGAATACCCGCCTTGAGCAGCACGCCGTTTATCGCCGCGCCGCAAACGGTGGCGAAGCCGACCTTGCCGTCGGGCACGACCACGGCCCCGAGGTGCTCGCCTGCCTCCGCCACAGCCACCAGGCCGCTGACGCAGATTCCCGCCTTAAAGGTATCTCTCATGGCGACAAGCGCCTTCTTAAACTTATCTTTAGCCACAAACGAGGTGTTTATCGGCAACTGCCCGGTGCGCTTTTCGGGGTCGAAGGTGGTCTGGTAAGCCAGCAACTCCAGCTTCTCCTTGACGAAACCGAGCTGCTGCGAAGCCAGTGCTTCTTTGACTTCCCGCCGTCCCTCGGGGGTAATCATCCGCCCATCCCGACCCCCCGGCTGGGTGTAGCCGCGCTCGTCGGCTATCCTCAGGTGATACCTGACCGCTCGCTCGCTCAAAAAAACCCCCTCTCCCTCCAGGCGGCGGGCGATGGTGATTGAGCCCAGCGGCTCCGAGTACTCGCTCAGGATTTTGAGGATAGCTATCAGCTTATTTTCGGCGTCAGCACCGACGACCTGTTCCATGGCAACCTCACTGCTTAACGGTATGGCTTGGGGCTATTATACCACGCCCTGCCAATAGCTTTAAGCCCCTACCACCCCTTATAGCGGTTGGTAATGGGCAAGCGGCGGTCACGCCCGAAGGCGCGGGCGGTTATCTTTACCCCCGGCGGCGCCTGCCGCCGCTTGTACTCGCTGCCGTCCACCAGCCGGGCGGCTCTCTTGACCACCTCTTCATCGATGCCCAGGGCGATAATCTCCTCGACGCTCTTATCCTCTTCGACGTAGGCTTTGAGCACCGGGTCGAGCAATTCGTAGTCAGGCAGGGTGTCGATGTCCTTCTGCTCGGGCCTCAGCTCCGCCGAAGGCGGTTTTTCGATAACCGAAGAGGGTATCAGCGCCTTATCGGCCCGGTAATTGCGGTAACGGGCAAGCTCGTAAACCATGGTCTTGGGCACATCCTTTATTACGGCAAAACCACCCGCCATATCCCCGTAGAGTGTGGTGTAGCCGGTGGCCATCTCACTCTTGTTACCCGTGGTCAGCACCAGCCAGCCGAACTTATTGGACAGCGCCATCAGGATGTTGCCCCTGATACGGGCTTGAATATTCTCCTCGGTGATATCGGGCTTCATCCCCTTAAAAGCCCCGGCGAGCGTATCATGGTAGGCCTGGAAGACCTTCTCGATGGGGACGGTCAGCAGCTTGATGCCCAGATTCCTGGCCAGAAGCTCAGCGTCGGATATGCTGCCCGCCGAGGAATACCTTGAAGGCATAGCCACCCCCACCACGTTCGACTTGCCCAAGGCATCAACGGCAATAGCGGCTACCAGGCTGGAATCTATTCCTCCCGAAAGCCCAATCAATACCTTTTTAAAGCCGTTCTTAGTAACATAGTCGCCCGTGCCCAGCACCAGGGCGTCATAGATTTCAGCGGGCAGACTCCTCGTTTTGACTTTTACGGGGGAGATTGATGGCTTTTCCGTGCTAAAAGGCTTATCGGATAGCGTGGCTCTGGTGACCCGCCACGGCTTTTCTTTCCAGGGCATCGTCCCCTTTTGCCACTCCGGGTCTTTGAGGCGCGCTTGAGCAACGGCGGCAACATCCAAGTCGGCTAATATCATGTCTTCCTCAAACTGCTTGCCCCTGGCTAGCAACCGCCCTTTCTCATCCAGCACCAGGCCGCCGCCGTCAAAGACCAGCTCGTCCTGCCCCCCCACCAGGTTGTTATAGGCAAAAATAGCTATATTGTCGCTAGCCCGGGTGGCTATCATTGCCTCCCTGACGTCTGCCTTGCCGAAATAAAAGGGCGAAGCGCTGATATTGACGATAACCTCAGCCCCAGCGTAAGCCTGGAGGCTAGCCGGGCCGACTTCGTACCAGATGTCTTCGCAGATATTGACGCCGACACCAACGCCGGCGATGGTATAAACCGGGCACCTGTCACCGGGGCGGAAATAGCGGTTCTCGTCAAAGACGCCGTAGTTGGGCAAGAATATCTTGTGGTAAACGTCGACCAGCTTACCGTCGTGGATGACGGCAGCGGCGTTATAGATATCCTCTTTGGCATCGGCGAAACCGACAATGACGCTGATACCTGATGAAGCCTCGACCAACTTTTGCAGATAGCGTCGGTTTTCGGCGATAAAGTGGGGCTTAAAGAGGAGGTCTTCGGGCGGATAGCCGCAGACAGCCAACTCGGGGAAGGTAAGCAGGTCTACGCCTAAAGCCTTCGCCCGCTCAACACCTTCAAGCATTTTACGCAGGTTGCCCTCGAAATCACCTACCGTGGCGTTGAGCTGGGCCATTCCAATGCGCAGCCGACGCGCATCAACCTTCTGCGGCATAGAGGCCCCCCTCTAGACTTATAATATGGGCAGGTATTTCTTCAGCTCGTACTCGGTTACCTGGGCTTTGTACTGGTTCCACTCTATCTTCTTGTTCTGGATAAAAGCCTCAAAGACATGCTCGCCCAGTGCCTTACGAACCACCTCGCTCTTCTCCGCCAACATTATAGCCTGCAGCAGGCTGGCGGGCAAGATGTCGATACCCCTCTTCTTCCTCTCCACCTCGCTCATCTCGTAGACGTTCTCTTCCACCGGCGCGGGCGGTTCCAGCCCCTTCTTGATTCCCTCCAGTCCCGCCGCCAGCATGACGCTGAAAGCAAGATAGGGGTTGCAGGCGGGGTCGGGGGAGCGAAACTCGATTCGGGTCGCCTTTTCCCGGCCCGGCCTGTATTCGGGGACGCGGATTAGGTCGGAGCGGTTGCGCCGCGCCCAGGAAAGATAGACCGGAGCCTCGTAACCGGGCACCAGCCGCTTGTAGGAATTAATCCACTGGTTGGTCACCGCCGTGATTTCGGGGGCGTGCTTGAGCAAGCCCGCGATGTAGCTCCTGGCTATCTTGGACAGGTGATAGGGATCCTTGGCATCGAAAAAGGCGTTCTTATCGCCCTTGAAGAGCGACTGGTGCACGTGCATACCGCTGCCGTTGATGCCGAAGATAGGCTTGGGCATAAAGGTAGCGTAGATACCGTTGTTGATGGCAACCTGCTTCACCACCAGCCGATAGGTCATCACCTGGTCGGCCATGGTCAGGGCGTCGGTATAGCGCATATCTATCTCGTGCTGGCTGCCGGCCACCTCATGGTGAGAATACTCGACGCCGATACCTAACTCCTCCAGTTCAAGCACGGTTTCCCGGCGCAGGTCGGTGGCCATATCCAGCGGGACGAGGTCGAAATAGCCGCCGTGGTCGAGTTGTTCGGTGCCTTCGGAATTACGGAAGTAGAAATATTCCAGCTCCGGCCCGACGTAATAGGTGTAGCCTAGGTCGGCGGCGCGCTTCAGGGTCTGCTTCAAGACATACCTGGGGTCGCCATCAAAGGGCTGACCGCCCGGCTTAAGGATATCGCAGAACATCCGAGCCACGGCGCGGTGCTCGCGCGGCCTCCAGGGCAGCAAGTGGAAGGTGTCGGGGTCGGGCATAGCCACCATGTCGCTCTCGTCGATACGGGCAAACCCCTCGATTGACGAGCCGTCAAAGCCCATCCCCTCCTCCAATGCCGTCTCCAGCTCCTCCACGGTAATGGCAAAACTCTTGAGCATGCCCAGGATATCGGTAAACCACAGCCGGATAAACTTAACGTCGTGCTCCTTAGCCATCTTCAGGACGTATTCCTTGCCTTCTTCTCTGGTTCTCTTAGCCATTTTTGCCTCCTCTTTCTAGTATCTTCAGGATAGTGTTATTACCTCGGTCTAGATTGCCCCCTCGTCCCTATCTCCGGTGCGGACGCGCACCACCGACTCAACGGGCAGGATAAAAATCTTACCGTCGCCGATCTCGCCCGTCCGGGAATTACGGATAATGGCGTCTACCGCCACAGAAACGTCCTCATCCAGCACCACCAGCTCAATCTTGAGCTTGGGCAGCAAGTCCACCCTGTATTCCCCCGCCCGCCACTGCAGCGGTATCCCCTTCTGCTTGCCCCGCCCGCTCACCTCACTGACGGTCATGCCGAAATAGCTGTTCTCTTCCAGCGCTTTTTTAACGGCATCCAGCCTTTCCTCGCGGATAATAGCCTCTATCTTCTTCATCGCAGCAGACCTCCGTAAGCCCTCTCGCCGTGCTGCGAGATATCCAACCCCACCATCTCCTCCGTCTCCCCCACTCTCAACCCGATGGTAACATCGACCAGCTTGCCCAACACCCAGGTGGCAACGAAGGCAAAGCCGCCGACAGAGACAACACCGACCAACTGCTTTAAGAGCTGCGTCCCGTTGCCCAGAAGCAGCCCGTCAGCCCCACCGGCATTGACCGTCACCGTGGCGAAAATGCCCGTGGCCAGGGCTCCCCAGATGCCGCCCAGCCCGTGGCAGGCAAAGACATCCAGAGAATCGTCCATGCCGAGTTTCATCTTCAATAATAGCATACCGTAGTAAGAGATGATAGCGGCGATGCCGCCTATGGGTATAGCCGCTAAGGGCTCGACGAAACCAGCGGCCGGTGTGATAGCCACCAGCCCTACCACCGCCCCGGTGACCGTGCCCAGGACGGTAGGTCGACGGTGCAGCCAGCTAATCACCATCCAGGTGCAAGCCGCCATCGCCGCCGAAATATTGGTGGCGACAAAAGCGCTCGAAGCCAGCCCGCCTGCGGTCAGGGCGCTGCCGGCATTAAAGCCGAACCAGCCGAACCAGAGCAGCCCCGCGCCGAGCACGACCAAAGGGATATTGCTCGGCTCCATAGCCTGCCCGGGGAAACCCCGCCGCCGCCCCAGGAGCAACACCAGGGCCAGAGCCGAAACGCCGGCATTGATGTGGACGACGGTGCCGCCGGCGAAGTCGAGAGCGCCCAGATTAAGCAGCCAGCCCCCGTCCCCCCACACCCAGTGCGCCACCGGGCAATAGACCACGGTCAGCCACAAGGCTGAAAAGACGAGCAGAGAGCTGAACTTTATCCTCTCCACCACGGCGCCCGTAATCAGGGCCACCGTAATGATGGCGAACATCGCCTGGAATATCATGAAAGCCAGGTGGGGCACGGTGGTGGCGTAAACCGCCGACGGCTCCTGCCCAACACCCATCAGCCCGATGAAGTTGAGTCCGCCGATAAAACCACCGTTATCCGTACCGAAGCTCAGGCTGTAGCCGTAGAGCACCCAGAGCACGCCCACCAGTCCCAGGGCGACGAAGCTCATCATGATGGTGGAAAGAAGGTTCTTCCGCCTCACCATGCCGCCGTAGAACAGCGCCAGCCCCGGCGTCATCAGCATAACCATCGCCGACGAGAGCAAGAGCCAGGCGGTATCACCGGGACTTACGGGCATAAGCAACCTCCCTACCTTTTCCTCCACTATAGCCCGTAAATGTTTCCAGCAGATTACAAACGTGTTAAATTCTGGTTACAAATGAGAGGTAGCTAGAGGCTTTTCTTGAAGCGGTAGCCGATGTTTCGCACCGTCTCGATGAAGGTGTGAGTCGGGTCTTCGATTTTGCTGCGGAGCCTTCTTACGTGCACGTCCACCGTCCTGTCGCCGCCGTAGTAGTCATAGCCCCAGACCTGGTCGAGCAGCGCCTCGCGGCTGTAGACGCGCCCGCTGTTAGCCGCCAGCAGTTTCAGCAGCTCGTACTCCTTGAAGGTCAGCTCCACTATCCTGCCCTCCAGCGTCACCTCGTAGCGGGCCAGGTCGATGAGCAAGCCGTCACACTTAATCAGCTCGCCGCTGGCGCCGTTCTTGGCTATGTTGAGCTGCCTCTTTATCCTCAAGACCAGCTCACGGCCGTCGTAAGGGCTGGGCAGAAAATCGTCGGCAGCGATGGCATCAATCTCGTCCAGCGTCTCCCTGACCACCAGGGCGATAAACGGCAGCTTTCTTTTATCCTTAAACTCACCGATAAGCCCCAGGGTACGGGCGGAGGTCAGGTTATCGCTCATCTCGACCAGGACCAAGTCGGGTCGGTAGGTGATTATCTCTTCTTCCAGCTCATCGCCGTGGGGCACGATGGAGCAGGCTAGGCCGTGGCGGGCAATCTGGGAGCGCAGCTTTCTCGTCGCCTCGCTTTCCTGAGCTATAATCAGTATGCGCCACACATTCCACCCCATCAGTAGGCATAAAGCCGGCCGTAAGGCCTGAGCCAGCGCGGGAACAGCTTCACGAACTTGCGTTGCATTATTTCGTCGGCATCGTAATCGAAGTGGCCGGCGAACTCGCCGACATACTGCTTCAAGACCTGGCGGTCGTTATCTTCCAACTCGGCGACGCCGACCTCTTTGCCCAGCTGGTGCTCCTCAACGCTCCCCCTCAGGTAGATGACGCCGCCGTGCATGCCGGTGCCGATAAAACGGGCTTTGTGCGGCTCGCCCTCGCCCAGGGTAAGGCCAAGCAGAATCATAACACCCCCCGCCATATACTCCCCGGCGAAGTCCTGGGCAGTGCCCCCGATAACCAGCGCCGGCTTTTGCCCCTGGTACTCTTTCATGTGGATGCCTGCCCGGTAGCCCACGTCCTCGCGGACGAAGATTTTGCCACCCCGCGCCGCCAGCCCGATAATATCGCCGGCGTGACCGTGAATTATTATCTCGCCCTCGTTCATGGTGTTACCGCAGCCGTCCTGGGCGTTACCGCGGACGGTAATCCTGGGCCCGTTCATAAACGCCCCCAGGTCGTTGCCCGGAGTGCCCAGTATCTCTATCTCCACGGGCACATTGAGGTCGGTGCCGATATACCGCTGCCCGTAGACGTTGCGCAGCTCGATGCGGCGGGTGCCGTTACCGATAGCCTCGCGCAGCATATCGTTAAGCTCGCGGTAGTAAACGCCGCTGGCGTCTATTTTGACTACGGAATTTCTTCTATTAGCCATGCTAACTCCCGGCCATCCTTACTCCCAGTATTTCCAGCTCGGTATCGGTTAAGCCCACGCCCCTCAGGTGCAGTCGGTTACCGCGCAGGCTCTCGATAGCATTAACCCCTAGCCCCCCCAGTATGTCCTTAAGCTCGAGGCTCCAGCCTCGGAGCAGGTTGGCCAGTCTCCGCGCGCCGATATCGGGGTTGACCCGCTTGGTCAGGCGCAGGTCGGTGGTGCAGAGACCCCAGGCGCACTTGCCGGTGTGGCACTGCTGACAGACGTGACAGCCCAGGGCGATGAGCGCCGCCGTGCCGATATAGACGGCGTCGGCACCGAGGGCGATGGCTTTAGCCACGTCCCCGCTGTTCCTGATGCCGCCGGAAACAACGACGGAAGCCTGGTTGCGGATGCCTTCCTCACGCAGGCGCGTGTCCACCGCCGCCAGCGCCAGCTCGATGGGAATGCCCACGTTATCCCTGATAATCTTGGGCGCCGCCCCCGTCGAGCCCCTCAGCCCGTCGAGGACGATGATATCGGCACCACCCCGCACCATACCGCTGGCAATCGCCGCCGAGTTGTGGACGGCGGCAATCTTTACCGATATCGGCTTGGTGTAGTTGGTCGCCTCTTTCAGGGCGTGGATAAGCTGCGCCAGGTCTTCTATAGAGTAGATATCGTGCTGCGGCGCCGGAGATAAAGCATCCGTCCCCTGAGGAATCATACGGGTTAATGATACCTCGGCGCTTACCTTCTCTCCCGGCAGGTGCCCGCCGATACCCGGCTTGGCTCCCTGCCCGATTTTAATCTCGACCACCCTACCCGCGTTCAGGTAGTCGGCCTGGACGCCGAAACGCCCCGAAGCCACCTGGACGATGGTGTTATCGCCGTACTTGTAGAGGGTGGGGTGCAGCCCCCCCTCGCCCGTATTCCAGAGGGTGCCCATTTCGGTGGCGGCTCTGGCTAAGGAGGTATGCACGTTAAGGCTCACCGCCCCGTAGGACATGGCGGCGAACATTATTGGCACCTCCAGCCTCACCTGGGGGGCGAACTTCGTCTTTAGTTTTTGATTCTTATCGTCGAGCTCCAGCCGGTCGGGCTTCCTGCCCAACCAGGTGGTCAACTCCATCGGCTCGCGCAGGGGGTCGATGGAGGGGTTGGTTACCTGGCTAGCGTTGAGCAACAGGTGGTCCCAGTAAACGCGCTGCTCCTTATCATCACCCATGCCGGTGAGTAGCACCCCACCCGTCTCGGCCTGTTTTAAGATGTCCTCGACGACCTCGGGGCGCCAGTTATAGTTCTCGCGGTATTCCTGCGGGTTGCGGATGATGGTCAGCGCCTGTGTCGGGCAAAAGAGATCGCAGCGGTGACAGCCGACGCAGTTTTCAGGGCGGCTCTTCACCTCGTCATCCTCGGCGTCATAGTACTGGGCGTCGAAGGTGCACTGGTTGACGCAGACCTTACACTGGATACACAGGTCCGGGTCCCGCTTCACTAGAAACTTGGGTGCTATATAGGTCTTCATCTTCTCACCCTCCCTGCATCCGTATCGGTATGCCCCGCTGGGACAGATATTGCTTTATATCATTGATGGAGTAGGTGCCGTAGTGAAAGATGCTGGCGGCGAGCACGGCGTCCGCCTTGCCCTCGACCAGCGCTTTATAAAGGTCTTCGGGGGCGCCGGCGCCGCCGCTGGCAATTACCGGTACGCTCACCGCCTCCGAAACAGTGCGGTTCAGCTCGTTATCATAGCCCGTCTGGTGTCCGTCGGCGTCCATGCTGGTCAGCAATAGCTCACCAGCGCCGAGCTCAACCGCCTTCTTTGCCCACTCGATGGCATCGTTGCCCGTGGCTTTTTGCCCGCTATTGATATAGACCTCCCACTTGAGCTGATTGGCATTCAAACGTTTAGCGTCAATAGCCACTACGATGCACTGGCTGCCGAACTTCTCGGCGCCCTCACTGATTAAACCGGGGTTAAGCACCGCCTCGGTGTTTATGGAGACCTTGTCCGCCCCCGCCAGCAGCATACGCCGCATATTGGTGATGTTGCGCAGCCCACCCCCCACCGTCAGCGGCATAAAAACCTTCTCCGAGATACGCTCGACGACATCGACCATGGTGTCGCGCCCTTCGGGCGTCGCCGTAATATCGAGGAAGACCAGCTCGTCGGCGCCTTCTCTGTAGTAGAAGTCGGCCCTTTCCACCGGGTCGCCGGCGTCGCGCAGCTGGACGAAGCTCTTGCCCTTGACCACCCGCCCGCCTTTAACATCCAGGCAGGGTATAATCCTCTTGGTCAGCATCTTATTTCGCCTCCGCGGCGGTTAGCTCGTCTGCAGTCCTGAGTCTACCGATAACCGGCTCGCCGCCCATGGGTATCCAGGCCTTATCCAGTTCGGGAGAAATCAGGCGGATGGCCGATTCTTCGGAGGAGATGTAGAGCACATCGCCTTTCTCCCCCACCGTGAGCGGCCGCAAACGGATGCGGTCGGTAAGCCCAATCATCTCGCCGTGATGGGCGATAATGACGGCGAAGGGCCCGTTCAGGAGCAGGCTGCCGTAAACCTGGCGCAGCGCCCGCATTAATTCCTGCTCGTCTTTAGGCATACGCTCGATATCGCTCCAGAAAGGCGGCGCCAGTATTTTGGCGGTTATCTCCCATGGCAAATGGTGCTTTCTCATGAGCAGGTCGACGGCGTAAGCCACCACCTCGGTATCGGTCTGCATGGTGCAGTGATAGCCAAACTGCTCCA
>CAZPLG010000021.1:0-12196 GCA_964587415.1 uncultured Dehalococcoidales bacterium
CACCCGAGACCCCCCCTACTGGTCTTAACCCCCCAAACGGGTGGGCTAGGGCACCCTCCCAATTTATGGAGTTAAAAATTTCGGGCGGGGGGGGTGGGCACGAAAAACCAACGTTCGCCAAGGTGGGGTGGGGCCAATCAAAATTACTTAGGGCAAAGTATTGATTAAAGCTGTTTTTTGTTCCATAATAGCCAACGGGACTATGAGGAAGCTAACCATCGGTAAGCTGAGGGGCCTGCAGGAGCTGGCTAACAACGACGGCGTCTTTAACATGTGCGCCATGGACCACCGCCGTTCAATGATGCGCTTAATGGAGGGGGGGCATGTAGTCGAGGGGAGTACCAGCTACGAGGAAATGTCCCAGCGCAAGCTGGAGCTCTGCACCCACCTCGCCCCCCACGCCAGCGCCGTCCTGCTCGACCCCCTCTTTGGCGCGGCGCAGTGCATCGGTCACGGCGCTTTGCCCAAGAGCACGGGGCTGCTGGTCAGCCTGGAAGCCTCGGGCTACGCGGGTCCTGCGGAATTCCGCATGAGCGAGCTGGAGGAGGGGTGGAGCGTGGAGAAGATTAAGCGGATGGGCGCCTCGGCGGTCAAGCTCCTCATTTACTACCGCCCCGATTTAATTGAGCTGGCCAACAAGCTGATGGACCTGGTGGAGACGGTGGGACAGGAATGCCAAAAATACGACATACCCTTCGTTATCGAGCCCTTGAGCTACCCGCTGGGGGAGGAGACAAAAAACCCGGCACAGTACGCCGCCGCCAAGGAGCAACTGGTGCCCAAGACCACCCAGCATATCACCGCCCTGCCCGTGGACCTGCTCAAGTCCGAGTTTCCCAGCGACCTGCGCTATAACCAGGACAAGGCTAAACTTCTCGACATCTGCCAGAAACTGGATAAGGCGTCGCCGGTTCCCTGGGTAGTCCTGAGCGCGGGGGTGAGCTTCGAGGTCTTTTGCCAGCAGGTGGAAATCGCCTGCCGGGGCGGAGCTTCGGGCTTTCTGGCCGGGCGGGCTATCTGGCAGGAGGCGATGAACATAGATGATACCAAAGAAAGGGCTAAGATACTAAAGACGGTTGGGGTGGAAAGGCTGAACAAGCTGACCGAGATAGCCGCTAAACACGCCGTGCCCTGGTACAAGAAGCTGGGGCTCACCCACGACGAGCTGGCCGAAACCGGCGAAGGATGGTACCAGCAATACTGACATGAACAACTCTCTGATTTCCACCATAACCCTTAACCCCAGCCTCGACCAGCACCTTACCGTGGACGGGCTGGTGGTGGACGGCCCCAACCGCTGGTCACGGCTGCACCGCTACGCGGGGGGAAAGGGTATAGATGTCTCGCGGGCTATCCACGAGATGGGGGGCAGGACTATAGCCTACGGCTTCATCGGCGGCACGGTGGGGCGGGCGGTGGAAATATTCCTCGATGAGGAAGGGGTGCCCTTTAGCTTTACCCCCGTCAAGGGGGAGACCCGGACCAACTTTATCATCACCGACAGCAAGACCAACCACCAGACCAGAATCGATGCCCCCGGTCCCTACATAACCAAGGGAGAGTTCGCCCGGTTCGAGCGGAAGATGCAGCGCCTCCGCCCCAGCCCCGATTTAATCGTGGTGGGGGGCAGCGCCCCACCCGGCATCCCCAACAATGTCTATTACTCCATAGCCATAGAGGCTAAAAGCTTCGGGGTGAGGACTATCTTAGACGCCGACACCCAGTGGCTGGTCGAGGGGATAAAAGCCAAGCCCTACCTGGTTAAACCCAACGTGCGGGAGGCGGAAGAGCTGCTGAAGAGGGAGTTACCCGACGAAGCCGCCATCATCAAGGCGGCCCGCGACATCGTCGAGATGGGCATTGAAATAGCCGTTATCTCGCGGGGCAAGGACGGCATTATCGCCGCCACCAGGGACAAGGTGATTAGGGCAGTGCCGCCCGAGGTAAAGGTAAAAAGCACGGTAGGCGCCGGCGATTGCACCATTGCCGGACTCGCCCTGAAGCTGGCCGGTGAAGAGCCATTAACCAGAGCCTGCCGACTGGCGGTAGCCCTGGGGACAGCTGCCGTGTTGACCCCGGGCACGGAGCTTGCCCGCCGAGCCGACGTGGAAGAGCTGCTGCCGCAGATTAAGGTGAGGAATATAACCAGTCAGCTGAAAAAGGCAATATCTACCGCCAAAACCTCTTGACAAGAGGCTAACGGTGGAGTAATTTTAGGTTGAAAGTCGGGACGGCATCTGCCATCCGCGCCCCCGACTTATATATTGCCGAGAAATTTTATAAATAAATACGGTTCAGGAGGTAGTAATATATGACCAAATCAGGAACAACCCGAATCTTAAGTCATTTTGGAGGTAAAAAGATGAGAAAGATATTGGTGGTTTTCCTAGCGCTGGCATTGCTGGCGGTCCCCCTGGTGGGCGGTTGTACCACGGAAGAGGAAACCTTCGAGCTCACCTACAACAACTTCTTCCCGCCGACCAACTACCACAGCATACTGGCTGCGGAATTTTGTGATGAGATAGAGGCGCGCACCGACGGCAGGGTGACCATCACCTACTACCCGGCTGGTGGACTGGCCGCTGCCCCCGATACCTACGATGCCGTGGTTGAGGGCATCGCCGATATCGGCATGTCCTGCCTGGCTTATACCATGGGACGCTTCCCCGCCTGCGAGCTGGTCGACCTGCCCCACGGTTACCCCAATGGTTGGGTAGCCACTATGGTAGCCAATGATTTCTACAACGAGTTCTCGCCCGACGAGTTCGATGACTGCCACCCGCTTTATTTCCACGCTCATGGCCCGGGCATTGTCCTCACCGTTGATACGCCCGTGTACACGCTGGAGGATATGCAGGGGCTGGTCTTGAGGTCAACCGGTGTCGGCGCCGCCATTGCTGAAGCTCTGGGCGCCACCGGCTACGCCGCCGCCCAGGGAGAGGCCTACGAGCTTATGTCCAAGGGCACCATTGACGGCAGCATGACCCCCATGGAGCCGCTGCTGGGCTGGAACCAGGCTGAGGTGGTCAATTACGTCACCAACTGCTACGGGGTAGGCTACACCACCGACATGTTCGTGGTCATGAACCTCGACAAGTGGAACGAGCTGCCCGGCGATATCCAGGACATCTTCACCGAGGTCAGCGAGGAGTGGGCGGAAAAGCACGCCATGCTCTGGTCCTACTACGACATTGCCGCCAAAGAGTACTTCCTCAGTTTTTCCGGTAAAGAGATAATCGAGCTTTCGGCGGACGAGATGGCCAGGTGGATTGACGCCGCTGCCGTGGTAAAAGACACCTACATGACGGAAAAGGCCGCCCTGGGGTTGTCGGTAGACAACTTCGAGGAATACCTGAACGAGCGGGCAGACCACTGGTCCGACCAGGCGCCCTCGGACGACGACTATATGGAATGGTTTGAGGACGAGCTGGAACCGCTGTTACCGACAGAATAGAGATATAAATCCCTCTCATATGGGACTCAGTTAGGGGTGCCCGGGAGACGACCTCTGGTTTTCGGGCACCCCTAAAGAACGGTTTAAGCCTATGTCAGGCAAATTAGAGCGCCTGGAAAGATTCGTCGATTCTTTCAGCAACTGGCTTAACTGGGTAGCGGGCGCCGGTCTGGTGGGCATCCTCGCCCTGACCATAGCCGATATCTTCGGCATCAAGCTCGCCCAGGCCGGAGTCCCTTTTTTCCGTCCCATCCCCGGCGGTATCGAGGTGGTGGCTTTTCTGGGGGTGGTGGTCACCGCCTTCGCCATCGCCTACACCCAGGTCCTGCGCGGGCACATCAGAGTGGAGTTCGTAGTAATGCGCCTGCCCCCGCGGGCGCAGGCGGCCATCACCGCCTTTATCTGGTTCTTGAGCCTGGTGCTTTTTGCCATGCTCGCCTGGCAGAGCGTCGAGTACGGGCTGAGCCTCCAAGCCAAGGGCACCGTCTCCATGACACAGGGGATACCTTTTTATCCCTTCGTCCACGCCATCGCTCTTTGCTGCCTTCCCCTCTGCCTGGCGCTGGCGCTGGAGTGCTTTAAGTCAGTGAGAAAGGCGGTGCGAGGGTGAGCCCGGTTACCGTCGGCCTTATCGGCATCGGCGTCCTGGTGCTGACCTTTCTCATCGGTATGCCCGTGGGCTTTGCCATGGCCTTCGTCGGCACGGCTGGTTTCTGCTTACTGGTTTCGCCCGACGCGGGCTTGAGCCTGCTCGCCCGCGACTTTTTCGCAAACCTTTCCGCTTATTCCCTAACCGTCATTCCCATGTTCATCTTTATGGGCTCGATTGCCTACGCTTCGGGGATGAGCCGAAGGCTCTATGAAGCGGGGTACACCGTCTTCGGGCAAATGCGGGGGGGGCTGGCTATGGCCACCATCGCCGCTTGCGCCGGCTTTGCCGCTATGTGCGGTTCGACCAACGCCACCGCCGCCGCCATGGGCAGGGTAGCCCTGCCCGAGATGAAGAGGTATAACTATAACGATTCGCTCGCCACCGGCTGCGTCGCCGCCGCGGGCAGCCTGGGCATACTTATTCCCCCCAGCACCATCTTCATCATCTACGGCATAATGACCGAGCAGTCCATAGGTAAGCTGTTTATCGCCGGCGTTCTGCCCGGCATACTCCTGGCCGGACTGTTTATCACGGTGGTGGTCATCCTCTGCAAACGTAACCCAAACCTCGCCCCCGGGGGGCTGCCGACCACCTTTAAGCAAAAGCTGGCCGGGCTGGCCGGGGTTATCGAGATGATGATCTTGTTTGCCCTGGTAATCGGGGGGCTGTTTCTGGGCTGGTTCAGCCCTACCCAGGCGGGAGCCGCGGGCGCCTTCGGGGCTTTGCTCATCGGGCTGGCCAGGCGGCAGCTGACCTGGAAGGGGTTTCTCTTCGCCGTCAAGGATACACTGCGCATAACCTGCATGGTGATGATTATCGTCACCGGAGCTATCATCTTCGGGCATTTTATGGCCGTAGCCAAGCTGCCGCTGGTCTTATCGGAGTGGGTGGGGGGGCTGCCCCTACCGCCGATGGCGATTATGGGGGTGATTGTCCTGCTCTACCTGGTGGGGGGCTGTTTCATGGATGCCCTGGCCCTGATTACGCTGACCGTGCCCATCATCTACCCGGTGGTGCTGGTGCTGGGCTTCGACCCCATCTGGTTCGGGGTGATAATCGTCCTGGTCACCGAGATGGGGGTGATTACGCCGCCGGTGGGCTTGAATGTTTATGTTATTAAGGGAGTAGCCGAGGACGTGCCCTTAGAAACTATCTTCAAGGGGGTACTCCCTTTCCTGGCGGCGCTGCTGGTCGCCGTGGGCATACTTATGGCTTTCCCACAGATTGCCACCTTTTTGCCCGGGCTTGCCCTCTACTAAAGCTCGTTTGACTTCGCCCTACCGTTTTGCTATGCTCTATTACAATTGAATAGGTATAAGGGTGCCCGAGCGAGAGCGAGGGCTTAAATGGAAGGCAAGTGCGGTGCGAGTCCGCCACAGTCCCGCCTGCTGTAATTGAGGTCCCGACCTCATAAGTCAGAACACCAGCCCAAGTTCCAGTCGCCTCCGCGGAAAAGGGGGGGCAGATTATCGAGGATAATCCCCTTGTCCAGCAGACGAGGGGATTTTTTTATCAAATAAGCAGGTTTGTAAATTGAAACGTCGTAACAAGATGATACTGGTTCTATCGCTGCTGGGGGTCTGCCTCATCGCCGCCCTCTTTCTGGGCAGCGCCTTCGGCGCCGTGTCCATCCCCATGTCCGACATCGGCAAGATGACGCTCAACAAGACGGCTATTTTCGATTTCCCCACCACCTGGACGGCCGCCGAGGAAACCATCATCTTCCAGATAAGAATGCCCCGTGTCATCGGCGGGGCGCTGGTGGGCATGGCGCTGGCCACGGCGGGGGTGCTCTTCCAGGGGCTGTTGCGCAACCCCATGGCCGACCCCTATATCATCGGCACCTCGGCGGGAGCCGCGCTGGGGGCTACCATCGCCATGATGCTGCCCATAAGCCTGGCTTTCCTGGGCTTCGGGCTGGTGCCCGTAGCCGCCTTTATCGGCGCCGTGGGCACCGTTTTCCTGGTCTATAACCTGGCGCGGGTGGGGGGCAAGACGCCCATTATAAGCATGCTCTTAGCCGGGGTGGTGGTCAGCGCTCTGATGGCGTCTATTATGGCGTTGCTGATAACGATAAGCGACCGCCTGCACCTGAGCCTGCAATCGGTCTATTCCTACCTGCTGGGGCACATCTCGGTAACCGGTTGGGAGCAGCTGGCCGTTATCGCCCCGCTGGTTATCGGCGGCGTCATCTTCGCCCGCTTTTTCGCTTTCCACCTCAATGCCCTGTCGCTGGGGGAGGAGGGAGCGGCTTATGTCGGGGTGAACGTGGAGAGGGATAAGATAGTCATCCTGGTCTTAGGCTCTTTGCTCACCGCCGCCGCCGTTTCCATCAGCGGCTTAATCGGTTTTGTCGGGCTGGTGGTGCCCCACGCCATGCGCTTGAGCTTCGGACCCGACCATCGCCTGCTCCTGCCCGCGGCGGCGCTGGGCGGGGGTGCCTTTGTCATCATCGCCGACCTTATCGCCCGCACCGTCATGGCCCCGGCCGAGATTCCGGTGGGGGTGATTACGGCTATTATCGGCGCGCCTTTCTTCCTCTACCTGCTTAGGCGCACCAGGAAGGAGTATGCTTTCTGATGATTGGCTTACAGATTAACCAGGTCGACTTTTCCTACTTCGACGGGCTGGTTTTAGAGGACATCAACCTTTCCGTCAAGGCAGGGGAGATGGTGGGGCTGCTGGGGCCCAACGGCTCGGGGAAGACCACGCTGATTAAGCTCGCCAGTGGTATCTTAAAGCCCGCCCGCGGGGAAATCAGGCTCGACGGAAATTGCATAACCAGCTTGAGCCGCAGGTTTATCGCCAGCAACGTGGCTGTGGTGCCGCAGCAGTTTCACATACCCTTCGCCTTCACCGTCAGCGAGGTGGTGATGCTGGGAAGAACGCCTTTTTTCAGAGCCCTGGCCGAGGAGAGCGAAGACGACCGCCAGGTGGTCGATAACTCTTTGGAGCTGGTGGGCATCGAGGAGCTGGCCGAGCGCCGTTTCGACGAGTTGAGCGGCGGGGAGAGGCAGAAGGTAATCCTGGCTATGGCGCTGGCCCAGCAGCCCAAGCTGCTGCTGCTCGACGAGCCCACCGTGCACCTGGACATCGCCCACCAGATGGAAATACTGGAACTGGTGCGGGAACTGAATATGGGGCGGGGGCTTACCGTCGTCGCCGCCATGCACGACCTTAACCAGGCGTCGCTCTACTTCGACCGCCTCATCCTGCTCAAAGAGGGGCGGGTCTGGGCCGACGGCACGCCACAAGAGGTCTTGACCGAGACGGGGATAAGCGAGGTCTTCGCCGCCTCGGTGCGGGTGGAGGTGCACCCGCTGACCGGAGCGCCGCACATCGTGGTTATGCCCAGGGTAAAGGCTACCAAGCCTCACTAACCGCCGATGGACAGGACTTAAGCTAAGGGCTATAATCGCAGGTAGTTATGGATTCCGAGGTCAAACTCAGCGTCCTCTTTACCGCCGAGCAGATAGCCGCCGCCGTTAAGCGTCTGGCGGTTGAAATCAGGCGGGACTACCTCGATAAAAACCCCGTTCTAATCACCGTTCTCAAAGGCTCTTTTGTCTTTTTAGCCGACCTCGTCCGCCGGCTCGACTTCCCACTGGAGATAGAGTTCGCCCAGCTTTCCAGCTATGGTCACGGGAAGGAGAGCGCGGGCAAAATCAAGGTGGTGCAGGATATCCAGTGCGATATTAAGGGGCGGCACGTGCTGGTGGTCGAGGATATTATCGATACCGGTCTTACCGCCGATTTCTTCTTAAAGCATTTGAGGCAGAAACAGCCCGCCTCGCTGAAGCTCTGCTCGCTGACGGATAAGCCCTCGCGGACACAGGTTAAGATAGATATCGACTACCTGGGCTTGACCGTCCCCGACAAGTTTATCGTCGGCTACGGCATCGACTGGAACGAGCGGTTCCGTTACCTCCCCGACATACGCACCATAGAGGACGGGGATTGATGACCACCCTTGCCCGCCTAATCTCAGTGGCTAAGGGGGAGCTTCCCGCCGATTTGCTGCTAGCCAACGCCAGAATAGTCAATGTCTTTACCGGCGAGATTGAAGACGGCAGCGTCGCCATCTGTGGGGACAGAATCGCGGGGATAGGCGACTATCAGGCAAAAGAGGTGGTGGATGTGGGGGGCAGGTACATCGCCCCCGGGCTCATCAACGGGCACATTCACCCCGAAAGCTCCATGCTCGATATCGGGCAGTACGCCCGCGCCGTGGTGCCCCACGGCACCACCACCCTGGTCACCGACCTCCACGAGATAGCCAACGTATGCGGGGTGGCGGGGATAAAGTATATATTGGAGCGCGCCCGCCGCCTGCCCTTTAACCTCTTTTTGATGGCGCCCTCCTGCGTGCCCGCCACCAATCTTGAGACATCGGGGGCTAGCCTCGGTCCCGAGGAGATTCGACAGATTCTAAAATGGGAAGAATGCCTGGGGCTGGGGGAGGTCATGAACTTCCCCGGGGTCATCGGCGGCGACGAGGCAGTGCTCCAGAAAATCGAATACGCTAAGGGCAAGGTTATCGACGGCCATGCCCCGGGCTTAAGCGGCGGGGCTCTAAGCGCCTATATCGCCGCCGGTATCTATTCCGACCACGAATGCGTCGCGCTCGAAGAGGCTAAAGAGAAGCTGAGACAGGGCATGTTTATCATGCTCCGCGAAGGCTCCTCGGAGAAAAACCTGGAAGCCCTGCTGCCCCTGGTCACCGATAAAACCTGGCCGCGGTGCATGTTCGTCGTCGACGACCGCACCGGCGCCGACCTGCTCCGAGACGGCGATATCGACGCCGTGGTGCGTAAGGCAATCGGGTTAGGGCTTGACCCGGTGCGCGCCATTCAGCTGGCGACCATAAATACGGCGGGTTATTTCCGGCGGGAGGGGCTGGGGGGAATAGCCCCCGGCTATTTCGCCGACCTAATTGTGCTCGGCGACCTGAAAAAATTGCAGATTGACATGGTCTTTTACCGGGGCAAGCTGGTAGCTGAAGGGGGCAAGCCCCTGTTCCCCACCCCCCGAACCACCGACCGTAGCCTGACCGATAGCGTTAACATCAAGCCCTTTGATATAGAGGCACTAAGGCTAACGCCTTCGGGTGGAGCCGAGCCGGTTATTGAGGTCGTCCCCGGGCAGATAATAACTAAAAAGTTAATGGAGAAACTGACGTCTATCCCCGACATAGAGAGGGACATCCTGAAACTGGTGGTGGTGGAGAGGCACAAAGCCACGGGGAACATCGGAGTGGGGCTGGTGAGAGGCTTCGGGCTGAAACGAGGGGCGCTGGCTTCGTCCATCGCCCACGATTCTCATAATATCATTGCCGTCGGCACCAGCGATGAAGATATATTCACCGCCGTCAAAGAGATTGAACGATTGCGCGGCGGGCTGGTGGCGGTGGGGGGCGGTAAGATATTAGCCAGTTTAGCGCTGCCCGTGGCCGGCCTGCTCTCCGACGAGCCGCTGGAGACGGTAGTTAATAAATTAGAGAGATTGGAGAAAGTAGCCGTTGAGATGGGGGTAAAGCTGGCCTCGCCCTTCGCCACCCTTTCTTTCCTGGCGCTGCCGGTAATCCCCGAAATCAGGCTCACCGACCGGGGGGTGGTCGAGCTATAAGCCGATAGTCAGACTCACGGGCAAGAGTCCTGCGTTACCTTACAGTCAGGAAAACTACCCTCAAAAGTATAGCTACCCATTATATCGTCAAGGTCCACAAGGTAAAGTTCCAGGTCTTCAATAGAGGTGGGGCAAATCCCGTAAACGGTCGCAAAAGCCGCGGTGGCTGACCTTAATAATCGTGCCTCCATCTGACACGCTTCTTCCTGACCGCGTCCGGTAAACCAGCCAAAGTTGGGCACAACTATGAGTGCTATTATAGCCAGAATAGCCAGCACCAGCAGCAACTCAAGCAGGGTGAAGCCCTTCTCGCCGCGACTAATACCTTTCCAGGCCCGTTTCGTTATCAATGCCCGTGCTCCCTCCTGAATTTAGTCGGCAAAAATCAGCTAAATACTCCCACTATCGGGTATTGACCGCTGAAACCGCTTAATATGGTGGCTAGCGCCTTTGGCTAACAATAAGGGCTTAGTAGTTTATTAAATAGTTCAGCAAGGAAACTCTTTTATAGCTTATTACGGTTCGCGTCTTCAATACAGTCACCTCCTCGGGGACATACTTGTATTTGGTGACCTCTCCATACTCTATTACTTCTCGATATTTAGTAACCTCTTCCTCTCTATATGTCGGATTGGGCTTTTGGGGAGCATCAACGGAATAGCTAAAGGAAGACAGGGTCTTCAAAAGTGACTGATGATATATTACGACCTTTTGCGTTTCACCTGCCTCTATATATTTCGACGCAGATACTGTGACGTTTACGTCTCCTTGTAATATTAGAAGGAATTCCACGGTAAAAGTGCCGCTTATTACGTCTATGTTCTCGATATATAATTCAACACCGCACCCCGTACCACCATAATAGTTGTAACCCTGCTCACTAACTATTACATAGTCAATCGGAATATATTCCTCGCAGGGCTCCTCGTCACAGTAGATTTCGATGTCCGTATAGGGCTCCAGGACGGTATAAGAATCCTCCTCGGTATAGCTTTCTTCGACATAATAGGTCTCGGTAGCCTGATACGTCTCTTCAGCCGTGTAAGAGACCCGCAAGATAGGCGCAAATAAAAAAACGAGCACAATGACTACCACGAAAGCTACGACTATAGTTAACGCTTTCCCCGATTTAGTCAACTTCTGCCACCATTCGGTCAACTTCTGCCAAATGTTCTTCTTTTGCTTCATAACTATGATAATATGCTGATAACCATATTGGTGTCAAGACGCTACAATAGTGTTAAGCGATATGCTAAACTAATAACTGACTCTTTATACGGGGAAGTGTCGGAATTGGCAGACGAGCATGATTTAGGATCATGTGCCGCAAGGCGTGGGGGTTCAAATCCCCCCTTCCCCAGTTAAAAGGAGGGCGAGATGAGCGACCTATCCATATTCAAGAAGTTTAACTTCGAGCGGCCCCCGGTGGGCATTAAGTACCTGCTCAACAAACCCAAAGGCATCAAAAAGCTGGATAAAACGTTAGCCTTTTGCGAGATGCTTACCGAAGCCCATAAAGGCGTGTCCTTCTACGCCACCAAGGATGACTTCGAGTGCGTGGGGCCCCTGGTGCTGGGCATGGAGGAACCCAACCCCGTCTTCGAGAGCGGGCAGCTGGGCGCCCCGCTGGGGCTCTTTAAGGAGGCGCGCGCCAACCGCAGAATCTATCCGCCCGTTCCCCGACTGGCCCGGGGCACCTGTAGATATATCGTTTTCGCCCCCTTGAACAAGATATCGTTCGAGCCCGACGTGCTGGTGGTTACCGCCGACCCGACCCAGGCCGAAATTCTGACCCGGGCGCACAGCTATACCACCGGCAAGACCTGGACAGCCCATGGGTCGACCGTAATCGGCTGCGCCTGGCTTTTCATCGAGCCCTACCTCACCGGTGAGTTGAACTTTACCGTCACCAATCTAAGCTCGGGCTGGAACTCAAGGCAGGTTCTGCCCAAGGGGCTGATAGTTATGACCATTCCCCACGACCTGCTGCCCATGATGGTGGCCAATTTGGAGGAGATGGAGTGGGTGCCTTCCGATTACCTTAAGGGTAGAGACGCCCACAACAAGCGCTTCCAGGAAGTAGCCGAAGCCGCGGTGAAGGATTTTCACGCCAGCGACTGAGGCAAAGGACAGCCATGAAAATAACCAGCTATACCGATACCAAGCCCATCCAGGAGCTTACCGGGGTATTGAAGCGGGAGGTTATCACCGCCCGGGACGGCGCCCCTAATTTCTGCATGCGGGTCTTCGAGGTCGAGCCGGGCAGCTCCACCCCCGACCATTCCCACCCCTGGGAGCACGAGGTGTTTATCCTGTCGGGGCGGGGGGTGGTGAGGAACGATTCGAGCGAAACCGACATCGGCGAAGGCAGCGTCGTCTTTGTCGCCCCCGGTGAGCAACACTGCTTTATCAACACGGGCGACCAGGTGCTCCGCTTCATCTGCCTCATCCCGAACCAGGATTAA
>CAZPLG010000021.1:12296-14306 GCA_964587415.1 uncultured Dehalococcoidales bacterium
CTTGACAAAAGTCCACAATAGTGGTATAGTGGTAGGTTGTATTATGCCTCTCCGATTTTCACCTTTTATAGCCTCTGGGCTAACCACAGGTATGACTTTTGGTCGAACCGCAACGTGACAAATTTTAGCCGCTTTTTAGGCGTTGAGTAGAGCAGAAACGGATTATATGCCAACAGAAAACATTGAATCGAGGGTGCCTCCCGTTCCCAAGAAATCCTACGCCAGCCTACCCCAGATTTTAGAGGTACCCAATTTAATTCAGGTCCAAACCGATTCCTTCCGCTGGTTCCAGGAGAAGGGGCTGCGCCAGTCGCTGGAGGAGATATCCCCTATTGAGGATTTCACCGGCAACCGTCTGGCGCTCAGCTTCGTGGACTACGAATTCCGCGAGCCCCACTACACCGAGCAGGAGTGCCGCCAGAAAGACATGACCTATTCGGCTCCGCTCTATGTCAGGACGCAACTGCTGGTTAAGGAAACCGGCGAAATCAAGGAGCAGGACCTATTTTTCGGCGACATCCCCCTGATGACGGCCAAGGGCACCTTTATCACCAGTGGCGCCGAGAGAGTAGCGGTAAGCCAGTTGCTGCGCTCGCCGGGCGTCTATTTCACCCTCGAAGAGGATGCCACCAGCGGCCGCTCCCTCTGCCACGCCAAGCTGATTCCTTCCCGCGGTGCCTGGCTGGAGTTCGAGACGAGCAACCGCGACGTCATCTCGGCCAAGATTAACGGCAAGCGCAAGATTCCCATCACCACTTTGATGCGGGCTATCGGTTACAGCAACGAGGATAAACTGCTCGACATGTTCGCCGGCGAGGACAGCGTCCCCGACCACCAGTTCATCAAGGCGACCATGGATCGCGAGCCTATGGTCAAGGACGAGCCCGAAGCCCTGCTCGATATTTATCGAAAGCTGCGCCCGGGCGACCCGCCCAATATCGAGAACGCCCGAAAGCTGATAAAGAACCTCTTCTTCGACCCCCTGCGCTACGACCTGGGGGAGGTGGGGCGCTATAAGCTCAACAAGCGCTTAAAGCTGGAGATTGCCGAAAGCACGCGCGCCCTGACCAAAGAAGATATCGTCGAGATAGTAAGACACATCGTTATGATTAATAACGGCTTCGATAACCCCGACGATATCGACCACCTGGGTAACCGGCGGGTGCGCACCGTCGGCGAGCTGATTCAGAACCAGTTCCGCATCGGATTGCTCAGGTTGCAGCGGGTGGTCAGGGAGAGAATGAGTATCATCGGCGCCGATGCTGCTACCCCCAGTGTCCTGGTCAACATCCGCCCCGTGGTGGCGGCGGTAAGGGAGTTCTTCGGGGGCTCGCAGCTGTCGCAGTTTATGGACCAGACCAACCCCCTGGCGGAATTGACCCATAAGCGCCGCCTTTCGGCAATGGGACCGGGGGGCCTATCCAGGGAGCGAGCCGGCTTCGAGGTGCGCGACGTGCACTTTTCCCACTACGGTAGAATCTGCCCCATCGAGACGCCTGAGGGGCCCAACATCGGTCTTATCGGCTCTCTGGCTACCTACGGGCGGATTAACCAGTACGGTTTTATCGAGACGCCCTACCGACGGGTAATTAACGAGTTGGATAATAGCTCCGAGGCCCTGGTGGGGCGGACGGCCCGGGAGGCGGTGAGCAACAAAGAAGGCAAGACCATCGTCAAAGCCAGAACCACCATTACTCCCCAGCACGCCGCCAAGCTGGCCAAGTCGGCAGGAAAGATTAAGGTTATCCCCTTTGTCTCCGACGAGATCAGCTACATGACCGCCGATAAAGAGGATGAGTACATTATCGCCCAGGCCAACGCCCGCCTCGATGAGAAGAACCAGTTTGTTGAGGAAAGGATTGAAGCCAGATGGGGCGACCACTATATGCTGGAAACCCCTGATAAGATAGATTACATCGACGTATCACCCAAGCAGATAGTCAGCGTCGCCACCGCCCTGATACCCTTCCTGGAGCATAACGACGCCAACCGCGCCCTGATGGGCTCCAA
>CAZPLG010000022.1:0-14146 GCA_964587415.1 uncultured Dehalococcoidales bacterium
GAATCCTGCTCATAATCCTTACCATGCACCTGGCCAAGGTTCTGGGCAGAATGCACGGCGCGTTGGCCAAAGCGCTACTGGTCAAATATTGAGCCGCGGGGCACGGGCTGAGGTTGGGGGTTCGAATCCCCCTATCTCCACCATCCCACCATTCGTCCTCTGCCGCCTATTCCCCCAACCCAACCGAGGATGCGAATCCCCCTATCTCCACCAACCTACTCCTCTGAAGACTTTTTCTTACTCTTCTAAGTTGCCCGGCACAGTACGGCCCTCAACGTTCACTTTTCTCATCAGCCAAACGCATTTTCTTCTCGTATTGATTCTTAATCATCAGAATGATGGGTTCGGGTAGGATGGGTTTTATGAAATAATCACCCCTTGTCCCTCTATCACCGCTCTTAATATCCGAAGCTATCTCGGCATAGGCCCTTTTCAGCTTCATATGCAGAAACGGGACTTTTTTGACCGCCACAACCACCGGCCCACTTCCGATACATACGGCAAACCTCCAGTTGAGAGAGAGCCTCCGGCAGAAGTTTTTGATTACCCTGACGGCTTCGGCAATGGTTCTCGGCCTGGGAAAGCCACAGTTCACGATGATATAGACTCCGGCATCTTTATTATAGCCATTACCGGCCTGTATGTATCGGTAATAATCTTCAAGAAACCGCATAAGCGCTCCGGGCAGTCCATAGCTAAAGAGCGGGAAGACCATTATAATCGAGGCGGCGCTGGCCATGCTTTGTAACATATCTTCGGGATAACCGCCTTTCAACCTGGCTCTGACGGTTAGAAACGTTTTATTATATTCCGTATCGGAGAGTGTGCGGTTTACATCCTCTAAAAAGGCCAGAGATGAAGCTTCCTTCCCTCTGAGGCTTCCGTTAATCAAACAGACATTTTTCATAGCTTTCCCAATTTTCAGACGTAGCTTTTAAATGCTTCGCAAATCGCAGTATTGTCCTCCATAGACCTCGTTATATAGACATCTACCTGCTTATCCATCCCGGGATGAACAATGTCGGCGCTACCTCTGTGCTTCACGGTAAGGTCAATGAAGGTACTTTCCTCTTCATCGTCGATATCGCCGCCGTATCCGATAATGACCTGTAGATTATGGCTGCCGGTGCCTTTATCGATGGCATTTTTTATTGTCGAAGAGAAATGCCCGAATATAACCGGGGTCATATAAACGGTCATCCCGTATTTTTGAGCATTCTGCTTTATCTTACTCAACATATCCTTGTTGACACACTTTCCAGGGTGTTTTGTCAAGCAGGAAAAGCAGCCAAGACAGGGGGATACATCATCTCTCCCCAGCTCGACCATTTCAATGTTATGTCCTTTTTCATGCACAATTTCAAGAATTCTGGTTTTCAATGCCTCTGAAAGCTCTGTTTTCGAGTCCTTATCCATTAAAAAAATGGCATTCATTGACACCGGTCTCCTTTAAGAGGGCTTATGCCCCTATCTCCACCATCTATTCCCCCAAAGACTCTTTCCCCTTGTCCACCGGCAGCTCCAGCTTCGGCGTCTCCTCCGGTGGTTTCCTGGCGAATATAGGAATACCGATGGCGGCGATGACGACGGTGGCGACAATGACCACCATTATTATGTCGGGATAGGCGTCGGCGTTGGCAATGCCGGCCACGACCACTATTTCCGCCACCACTGCCGCCGAAAGCCCCCGGGGCAACATGGTGGCTAAGAAACCGCTGTTTCGGAACATGATGCCGCTGCCGATAGAGGAGAGCAGCACCACAATGTACCTCACGAAGAGCAGAGCAAAGGCTATAACCACGCCGATGACGATTACGGACGGTTCGTCGAAGGTAATCATCAGCCCCAGATAGACGAAGAAGAAGGTCTTTATCAGAAAGGACATCTGGGAGTGGAACTTCTTCATCATGTCGTGTATCTCGACCGTACGCTTAATCCGCAGGAAACGGGCGACCTCAACGCCGTTGCCCAGGATTATGCCGAAGGTAAGGGCGAAGATTACCCCACTGCCCCCTATGCTCTCCACCGCGAAGTAGAGAATAAAGACGATGGCCAGGGTCAATATATCGTCGAAGGTCTCTCCCTCGATAAGCGTCAGCACCCATAGCCAGGCGATGCCAGCGGCGCCACCTATCCCTATCCCGATGGCGAACTTTATGGCGATAGCCTGCCCCACCAGCGAAGCCTCGTCGCCGGTACTCCCGCCGGTTATAACATGCAGGATAACCAGGGCGATGATAATAACCAAGGCGCCGTCAAAAGCCGACTCCAGGCTTAATACCGAGGATACCTGGCCCGGAACCTTGGCCCGGCTGACCAGGGGCATCACTATAGAAGGGCTGGTGCCGCTCAGGATAGCGCCGAGCAACAGGCTGTGCATCAGGTCCCAGCCCAACAGATGATAGGCGAGGAAAGCTACCCCCACCGTGCTGGCGGCGATACCCAATATAACCAGAATCAGCGCCCGCGGGGCGCTTGAGAGAATCACGGAGAAATGGAGGTCCAGGCCGCCGTTGAAGAGGATGACGACTAAAGCCAGGCTGGCGATTATCTGCGAAGCGGGAGCTATCTCAACCGGGTCAATGACCCCGAAAACAGGCCCTATCAAATAACCCAGGGCTAGTAATACCAGTATATCGGGAAAACTTATCTTCCGGAAGAGGTAATCCGCCAGGAAACCAATGGCCACCAGGATGCCGATAAACCCGATTATCTGTGCCGCTGTCATCTTTTGCTATCGCCTCAATTCGATTAATGTTAGGCATATTCTAGCAATAAAAAACAGAAAAGCCAACTACATTTTCTTCTTGTCCCGCCAGCGGAAGATAGCCTTGGTCAGCTCTAAGACGGGGAAGACCGTCGCCGCCAGCAGGACGACCAGCATCCAGTCGAAGCCGCTCAAGGAGAAGGTATGGAACGATGGCTGCAAAGCCGGCACATAGACTATCACCACCAGCAGGGCGATTTCCCAGGGTATGGCGATATTCAGCCACTTGTTCTTGAAAACGCCGACCTTGAAGAGCGACCGCTTATCGGAGCGGAAGTTGTAGGCTTTAAAGAACTGTATCAGCACCAGGGTAAGAAAGCAGAGCGCCTGCGCCTCCAGCATCCCCCGCCCCGCATCCAGCGCCCACTTGAAGACCCCAAGGTTGACCAGGGCCGACCAGACCCCACCCACCACCATCAGCGTCACCACCCCTCTGGTAAAGACGCCCTGCCCCCGCGGCCTTGGCTTCTGCTTCATCAGGTCGGGGTCGGGCGGGTCCAAGGAAAGGGCGATGGCGGGCAGGCCGTCGGTGGCTAGGTTCACCCAGAGTATTTGTATCGCCACTAGGGGAATAGCCCCCACCGGCAGCCCCAGCCAGGGCCCGAAGAGGATAGCCCCCGCCATGAGCAGTATCTCCCCGATATTGGAAGAAAGCAGGTACATCAGGTATTTCTTGATGTTGCTGAAGATGCCCCGCCCCTCCTCGATAGCGGCCACGATGGAGGCGAAGTTGTCGTCGGTCAGCACCATATCGGCCGCCTCGGTGGTGACATCGGTGCCGGTGATGCCCATGGCGATGCCGATATCGGCCTTTTTGAGCGCCGGAGCGTCGTTGACGCCGTCCCCCGTCATAGCCACCACGTGCCCCCTCTTGGTCAGGGCTTCCACCACACGCAGCTTATGTGCCGGTGAAACGCGGGCGTAGACCTCTATCCTCTCCGCCATCTCTTCGAGTTCTGCCTGGCTCAAGGCGTCGAGCTCGACGCCGGTCAGCGCCAGCCCCTCTTTGAGTAAGCCCAGCTCGCGGGCAATGGCCACCGCTGTCGTCTTATGATCGCCGGTTATCATCACCGACTTTACCCCCGCCTGCCGGCAGCGCTCTATGGCCTCCTTCACCTCAAGGCGCGGCGGGTCAATCATGCCCGCCAGCCCGGTAAAGACCATGTCCTGCTCGATAGACTCGCTTATCTCACCGCCATCGTCCAGCCGCTTATAGGCCAACCCCAGCACGCGCAGGGCTTCGTCCAACATCCCCCTCCCCGCCGCGACGATGCTCTCTCTATCTTCATCGGTCAGCTCCCTCTCCCGCCCATCGGCATATATATAGCGGCATGAGTCTAAAACCAGCTCGGGCGCCCCCTTGGAATAGGCGACGCTGCCCTCCGATGTACGGTGGACGGTGGTCATTCGCTTCCTCTCCGAAGAAAAGGGGATCTCGCCGATGCGGGGGAACTGGCGGTTAAGCTCTTCGGGCCACAGGCCCGCCTTGGCCGCGCTTACCAGCAGCGAGCCCTCGGTGGGGTCGCCGCTGACTTCCCAGACCCGTCCGCTGGCGGTAAGCGCCGTGTCATTGCATAAGGCGCCTATAAGCAGCAGTCTTTCCAGAGCCGATTCGGACTCAACGCCTAGCGGCTTGCCGCCGACGGAGAAACCGCCCTCAGGCTCGTAGCCGACGCCGCAGACATCGATAGCGCTGCCGTCGGCGTAGATGCGCCGCACCGTCATCTTGCCCTGGGTAAGCGTTCCCGTTTTATCGGAGCAGATAAAGGTGGTGCTGCCCAGCGTCTCCACGGCGGGCAGCCTGCGGATTAGGGCGTGGCGCTTGGCCATGCGGCGCACGCCCAGCGACAGGCTGATGGCCACCACCGCGGGCAGGGCTTCGGGCACCGCCGCCACCGCCAGGGCGATTCCCCAGATAACCATCTCCAGTATTTCGTGCTCCCGCAGCACCCCCAGCCCGGCCAGGACGAAACAAAGAGCCAGGGCGCCGATGGCAATCCACTTGCCGGTGCGGTCGAGGTTAATCTCCAGCGGCGTTCTTTCCACCTTGACCGCCTGCAGCAGACCGGCAATCCTGCCGAACTCGGTGGTCATGCCGGTGGCGGTGACAATAGCGTTGCCCCGGCCGTCGATAACCGCCGTCCCCATATAGACCATATTGCCGCGGTCGCCGACGGGCGCTCTGCCCTTGATAACGCTACCCTTTTTCTCCACGGGCGTCGATTCCCCGGTAAGAGCGGCTTCGCTGGTCTTGAGGTTGACCGCTTCAATGAGGCGGGCGTCGGCGGCTATCTTGTCGCCCGTCCTGAGGATGATAATGTCGCCGGGCACCAGCTCGCGGGCAGGAATCTCGGCCTCTTTGCCTCCCCGGCGCACCGACGCCGTCGGCGCCGCCATTCGCTTCAGGGCTTCCATGGCCCGCTCGGCTCGATACTCCTGAACGAAGCCCAGCCCGCTGGCAAAAAGTATAATGATGCCGATAATAACGGCGTCGGCAACCTCGCCCAGTATCGCCGAAAGCACCACGGCGATAAGCAGGATGATAATGAGAAAGCTCTTGAACTGCTGTAAAAAGAGGGACCAGGGGGAAACCCCCTTTTTTTCAGCCAGCTCGTTGGCGCCGTAGCGCCCGAATCTCTTTTGAGCCTCGGGCGGTGCTAAGCCGTCGCGCCCGGACTTAAAGGCGCTCAGGGCATCTTCAGCTTCCCGTCTATACCATTCCTGCTCTTCGGCCATAGACCCAACTCTGGATAATATCGCCCATATTATACGCCCACCAAAGGTGAGTTGAAAACCGCAAAACAGGGGGCATAAAGTGGGGGGGCTAGTCTCTCTTGCCGACCAGCCCGTAGATGAAGAGGGAGTTCAGCCGGCGATAGACCTCTACATCCGGCTCAAGCTGGGCTATAAGGTCGGGGCTGGCGACGGCGCCCCGGCGGCATAGCTCGACGTAGAGTAAGAGTAACTCGTTGGAAAGCTCGGGGTTGATGTAACCCTCCCTTTTCCCCTCCTCCAGCAGTTCCAGCGTCACCTTCCTGACATCCTCCATCCAGAAAGACTCGACCCAGTCCATCAGCTCGGGGTCGCTGCGCGCCACCTCCTGCATCAACTGCCCGCGATAGTCGCTGGCTATCTTGGCCTTGTTGAAGACTATCGTTTCCAGCTTCTCGGGGAAGGGTACATCTTCCCGGATAATTTCCCGCACCCTATCCAGTATTCTCGTCAGCAGGGCTTTGACCGTCTCCATCACCAGCCCGTCCTTGCTGCCGAAGTGGTTGTATATCGTTACCTGGGAGACATCGGCGGCGCGGGCGATTTCGCTGATAGACGCCTTTTTAAAGCCGTGGAGTTTAAAAAGCTCCATCGCCGCCTCTATAATGGCCTTCTTGCTCTGCTCCTTCTTACGCTCAAAGCCGTCCATTCAATAACCTGACCCTTATAATATTGAAATCTTTTTACTAATTATATAAAAAACTATTGACAATGTCAATATTTAGTCGTACAATGATAAACTTGCGAATAGATTTTGAGGAGGGGTAATGGAGACACTGAAAAACACGCGGGAATACCGTATGCGCTGGGTGACGCTGGTGGTCATCGCCATAAGCGTCCTCATCGTCGTCCTCGATTCTACGATAGTAAACATCGCCCTGCCCACCCTGCAGCGCGAGCTGGGCACCACCATCGCCGAGCTGCAATGGATTATCACCACCTATATCATGGTCTTCGGCGCTTTAATGCTGACCACGGGTTCGCTGGCCGACCGCTGGGGGCGGGCCCGTCTGCTCCAGCTCGGCATTATCGTTTTTGCCGGCGGCAGCCTGGCCGCCGCCTTCGCCAGCAGCGCCTGGCAGTTGATTATGTGGCGCGCCATCATGGGCGTGGGCGGGGCGATGATCCTGCCCGCCACCCTGGCTATTATCACTAACGTCTTCCCCCGCGAAGAGCGGGGCAAGGCCATCGGCGTCTGGGCCGGGCTTAACGGCATCGGCATCGCCTTGGGCCCCATCATCGGCGGCTTAATCATTGATAGCCTCAAGTGGAATTGGATATTCCTCATTAACCTGCCCATAGCCGCCGTGGCCCTGATTGCCGGCTGGTTTCTGGTGCCCGACAGCCGCGACCCCAAACCCAAGCGACTCGATATCCCGGGGACGCTGCTCTCCATCGCCGCCCTGAGCAGCCTCGTCTTCGGGCTCATTCAGGGCGGGCAGGAAGGCTGGGGCGACCCCACCGTTATCGCCTCCCTGGCCGGGGCCGCCGTCTCAATCTTCCTGTTCATTTTGTGGGAACGCCACACCGACCACCCCATGCTCGAAATAGAGTTCTTTAAGAACCGCCGCTTCTCGGCCGGCGTCGGCGCCGTCTCCCTGATGGCGCTGGCCATGATTGGCGTCACCTTCGGGCTTACCCTTTACATGCAGTTCGTGCAGGGCTACACGGCACTGGAAACAGGCTTGCGCTTCGTGCCCCTTGCCCTGGGCATCTTAATCGGGGCATCCACCGCCGATAGGGTGGTGGCCCGCCTGGGGACGACCCGGGTCATAATTATGGGCTTTGCCGGCGCCGCCATCGCCGGCGCCCTGGCCTCATTCTGGCAGGTAGAAACGGCTTACTGGCAGCTGGGCGCCGTCTTCTTCGGAATGGGCTTTTTCCTGGGCTACATCGCCGCCCCTGCCACCGACGCCGTCATGGGCGCCCTTACCGAGGCTAAAGCCGGCATCGGCTCGGCGATGAACACGGTGAGCCGGATGGTGGCGGGCGCTATCGGCGTGGCCGTCATCGGCTCGGCGCTTAGCACGGTCTATTCATCCAGCTTCGGCAAGGCGGTAGCCGCCATCCCCAATCTCCCCACCGAAATTGTCGAAGCCGCCAGCGATTCGGTAGGGGCGGCGGTAACCATCGCCCAGCAACTCCCCGCCCCCTTAAGCGACTTGCTGGCCCAGGCGGCTAAGGAAAGCTTCATGGACGGCTGGCAGGTGATGGCCCTTATCACCTGCGGCATGAGCATCATCGGGGCTATCGTTATCCTCAGGTTTATGCCGCCGCGGCACGGAGGCACCGTGTAAACAGACTTCGAGCTTCAGGGGCAGCTTGTATTGTCCGCCAAAGCTGTTATAATTTAAAAGGCTTCGAGGACAGGCGTGCCCCTGTAGCTCAGGTGGATAGAGCAGCGGTTTCCTAAACCGCGTGTCGCGCGTTCGAGTCGCGCCAGGGGTACCACTTAATTTCTTTCCCGATTTATGCTAATATAGTCAGTGCTTTAGGAGTGTAGCTCAGCTGGAAGAGCAGCGGTCTCCAAAACCGCAGGTCGCGGGTTCGAATCCTGCCACTCCTGCCAGTTTTTAAAGCTAACGAGCCTCACTGGCAAGCCGCCAGACTTTCAGAAAAGCGTCGGCTGCCTCGGGGTCGAATTGGGTGCCCCGACAACGCTCCACCTCGGCGCAAGCCGCTTCTTTAGTCAATGCCTTACGGTAAGGGCGCTCCGAGGTCATGGCATCAAAGGTATCGGCCACCGCGATAATTCGGGCCAGCAAGGGTATCCGCTCACCCTTCAAGCCGTCGGGATAACCAGCGCCGTCATAGCGCTCATGGTGATGGCGGACTGCCTTTAAGATTTCTTTATCTCCCACAAGAGGCTCCAGGATGTGCTCCCCGGTCTCGCTGTGCAACCTAACATGCTCGTATTCTTCCTCGCTCAGGCTGCCCGGCTTATTCAGCACCAACTCCCTCACCCCAATCTTGCCGATATCGTGAACCAGCCCCGCCAGCCGTATCTTCTCGATACTCTCCTTGGGCAGGCCCAACTCCTTGGCTATGGCTACCGATATTTCCGTGACCCGCTGCGAATGGCCGCTGGTATAGACATCCTTGGCTTCCAGGGCGTAGGCTAAAGCGGTTACGGCGTTGAAAAACGAGGCGCGGATTTTCTGGGCCTGTTCCTCCACCTTCTGTTCCAGGTGCTGCTGGTAGTCCCGGTTCTCCAGCTTCAGCCGCCGCCCCTCCAGCGCCCGCCTCACGCTAAAACTAACCTCCTCCAAGTTGAAGGGCTTGGTTACATAATCATAGGCGCCCGCCTTCATGCAGTTGATAGCGGTGTTGGCATCATCTACAGCGGTAGCCATAACCACCGCCGTATCGGAGTATTTGGCTTTTATTTCAGGCAGCAACTCCACCCCCGACTTCCCCGGCATCCTTATATCCAGAATCACCAGCTCAATCGAGTCATCTTTGAGCTTCTCCAGCGCCTGCTCGGCGTTAGCCGCCTGCTGGCAGCGGTAGCCTTCGGCCGACAGCTTCTGGGAAAGCAGCCGTCTTATCATCTCCTCATCGTCAACGAGGAGTATTACCCCTTTTTTTCTGGTCATTTTCCTACCTGACTCAAGGTCTCCTTGACCACGGTTTTCAGCTCGTCCAGGGTAAACGGCTTGGGGAGAAAGGGTCTACCGACTCGCTCCAGGAAAATTCTGGTATCCGGGTTTACCGAATCTCCGGTAGTGAATAGCACCCCTTTTACCAGCTGGGGGCGTTTATCCACTATCCAGTGATAGAGCCGCTTACCGTCCATCACCGGGGTTATAATATCGATAAGGCAAATGTCGTAGTCCTTCGCCTTTAGCTTCTCCTGAGCTTTGGCCCCGTTTTCCGCGATATCCACATCAAACCCCTCAGCGGTTAGAACCCTGAGGCAAACCTGGCTTATTGAGGGTTCATCTTCAACCACCAGTATCCTGACGGTGCTGGCACCAGGGTCTTTCATGCCGCACCCCCTTTATCCTCAGCGGCGCCGATGGGCAGTTCTACGATAAAGGTGGCGCCCTTACCCAGCTCGCTTTCGGCGTAGATCCTGCCGCCGTGCTCGGCAATTATACCGTGACAGATACTCAGCCCCAGCCCCGTCCCCTTGCCCACTTCTTTGGTGGTAAAGAAGGGGTCGAAGAGGTGCCCCAGGTCGTCCTTGTCAATGCCGGGCCCGTCATCGGCAAAGGAAACCTTTACCTTGGTGCCCACCTTTTCCGTGGTGATGGTCAGGGTACCCTTATTATGAGCCTCTTTCATGAAGTACTCGGCATTGATGATAATGTTAAGAAACACCTGTTGCAGCTGGAAATAGTCGGCCATAACCTTGGGCAGTTCGGAGTCAAGACGGGCATCGACCTTGATGTTTTCCAGATTCAGCTCGTAGGTACGCAGCTCCAGCACCTTATTGATAACGTCGTTTATATTCACCTTCTCCTTGGCGGCGGTGTGCTTTCGGGCGAAGGTAAGCAGGTTCTTCACCACCTGGGAAGCGCGCTGGGCTTCACTATATACCGCCTGCAAATCTTCCCGGGCATCATCAGGCATCTCCCTATCCATGAGCAGCTGGGAAAAACCGATAACGCCCGTCAGCGGGTTATTCAGTTCGTGGGCGATACCCGCCGCCAGCTCGCCGACTGAAGCCAGCCGGTCGGTGATGACCAGCTGCTCCTGCATCTGCCGGCGCTCGGTGATGTCCTTATCAATACCGACAAAGCCCTTGAACTCTCCCGCGCTATCAAAGAGGGGAATGCCGCTGGTCTCAAAGATAACCTGGCGGCCGTTCTTATGGACATGGGTAATCTCCAGGCCGAAGAAGGGCTTCCTCTTGGCATTAAGCTCCTTGAAACGCTTAAGCCATTTCCGCTTTTCCCTTTCAGGGATAAGGTCAAGCGTCCTCTTCTTGCCCACCACCTCATTCACACTGTAGCCCAGGATATCTTTAATCTTGGGGCTGATGAAGGTAAACCGGCCCTCCGCATCCGTCTCCCATATGATATCGCTGGTGGCTCCAACCAGGTTCTTATACTTCTCCTCGGACTCCCTGAGCGCCGCCTCCGCCTGCTTACGCGCGGTGATGTCCCGGCAGACGCAGAATATAAGCTTCTGTCCCGCGTAGACGGCGCCGTTGGTACTGATTTCAACATCAAAGGTCGTGCCGTCCTTACGGCGGTGTTTTGTCTCGAAATGATCGCCGGTCTCGTCAACAGTCCGGATCATCTCGGCAACCTGTTCGCGTGGATATTGAAATTCCCAGTCCCAAACGTTGAGCTTACGTACTTCCTCGGGAGAGTAGGCGAGCATCTCGGCAAAGCGCCGGTTGGCTTCATACACCTTGCCGTTCTCGTCGAGGATAACGATGCCATCGCTGGACTCGTCGATAAGAATACGGTGCCGCGTCGCCTCGTCGGCCAGCGCCGCCTCCGCCCGCTTACGCTCGGTAACATCGCGGAAGATACCTTGGGTAGCCACCACCTTGCTCCCTATATAACGCGGCGCGGCATTTCCTTCCACCAGAATCTTTCGGCCATCCTTAGTCAAAAAAGCGGCCTCTACGCCGTGGATAGGCTTCCCCTTAGCAACCTCGGCAAACATTTCCCGGTAGTGTGCCCGAGAGTCGGGGTGAACAATCTCAAACAAGTTCAGGTTCGATAGTTCGGCTTCGGCGTAACCCAGCGTATCCAGCCAGGACTTATTGACGAAGATGATGCTACCATCAAAGCCAACGCTCTGTATCATATCGTGCGCTCCCTCAATCACCGCCCGGTATCTGGCTTCGCTCTCCCGCAACGCATCCTCAGCTTGCTTGCGCTCGGTGATGTCGACCCAGTTGGCCAGCAGGTACTGGAACTTCCCGTCCTTTTTCACCGGTGTCGTTGTTAACTCAACCCAGAAGTTCTCCCCCCTCTTATTCTTATAAAGCTCAGCTACCCCCTCCCCCCCCTGGCGTATAGCTCTCTTAAAGCCTTTCATGACTTCTTGGCGTCTCTCCTTGGGCCAGTAGGGGTAGGGAGGCTTCCGCCCGACAAGCTCTTCGGCGGAATAACCGGTCAGCTTTACCAGCGCCGGGCTTACATATCTTAGCGAACCATCGGGATTGACAACGCTTATGGGAATAGGAGAGTTAGCCAGCAGCCCGGACTGGAAGGCCTCACTCTCCCGCAGCGCTTCCTCCGCCCGCTTGCTCTCGGTGACATCGCGGAGGACACAGTGGGCGGCCACCACCCTGCTCCCTATATAACGCGGCGCGGCATTTCCTTCCACCAGAATCTTTCGGCCATCCTTAGTCAAAAAAGCGGCCTCTACGCCGTGGATAGGCTTCCCCTTAGCAACCTCGGCAAACATTTCCCGGTAGTGTGCCCGAGAGTCGGGGTGAACAATCTCAAACAAGTTCAGGTTCGATAGTTCGGCTTCGGCGTAACCCAGCGTATCCAGCCAGGACTTATTGACGAAGATGATGCTACCATCAAAGCCAACGCTCTGTATCATATCGTGCGCTCCCTCAATCACCGCCCGGTATCTGGCTTCGCTCTCCCGCAACGCATCCTCAGCTTGCTTGCGCTCGGTGATGTCTTGTACAACGCCGAAAAGTCTTATTGGTTTTCCCTGTTCATCCTGAGTTACGGTTCCCTTAGTATGGTGTATTCGGATCTCTCCATTACGCACAATCCTGTGTTCATTTTCATATGGTTTAATTCCATCCAATGCATCTTGGACTTCTTTCATTATAAAGTCTCGGTCTTCTGGCAAAACTATACTAAGATACTTAGCATAATCTACTGCTTCACCTGGTTCCACGCCAAATAAGCGATAAGCCTCATCAGACCAGTATACTTCGTCAGGAATTATTTCCCACCTCCAGTTACCAACGTGTGCTAACTCTTGTGCTTCAGCGAGGTCTCTTTCACTCATACGCAGTATGTTCTCCGCCTGCTTGCGCTCGGTTATATCGCGGGCAAATACAAACAGTTGCCCTTCGCCCACATCAAGATAATTTACGCTTATCTCAACACTGATTATCTTGCCGTCTTTACGTTTGTGCCGGCTCTCAAAACTGCCATAACCTTGCTCAATTATTCTTTTAACATGTTGAGCAACCTCCTCGGGGCTTTCTATGGCTTCTAAATCCGATATGGACATTTTAAGTAGTTCTTCTCGCGTATAACCTACCATCTTACAATATGAGTCGTTGACTTCAAGTATTTTACCCTCCAGATTGGTGAGCCAGAAACCGTCAAGGGCTGTTTTTAGGATTGTCTGCAGTTTCTCCTCCGCCCGCTGGCGCGCTTCCTGCCTCTCGATAGCCTTCAGGGCAAAACCGAGGTCACCGCTCACCTCCACCAACAGCTCGACTTCGGCGTCATTAAAGCCCTCCGGCTGACTGCTGTAAACATTAAGCGCCCCGTAAATCTTGTCGCCGTGAATTAAGGGAATCGCTGCCGAAGAGCGGTAGCCCCGCTTCAGCGCCTCTTCACGCCATGGTATCGCCCTCGGGTTTTCCGGGATATTCTTTATCATGTCTGGCTGCCTGGTCTTTATCGCCGTACCCGTCGGTCCCCGGCCGCTCTGGCGGTCATCCCAGGTGATTTCGACCGAATCGAGATAGCCGCCCTCAACGCCGGCTCTGGCCACGGGTATAACCCGCTTGTGTCCTTCCTCGATAAGCCCGATCCAGACAAAGCGGTACTCCCTGACCTTAAGCAGTATTCGGCAGGCATCCTTTAACAGCTTGGCCTTATCCCGCTCCCCGACAATTAACTGGTTGATATTCCGTATCGCCCCCAGCACCGAACTCAGGTAGCGCAACTCCTCCTCCGATTTCTCCAACTCAGCCACCTTCTCGTTCAGCTTGGCCACCAGGACTCGGCTATCCTCCTTGTTATTAACCACCCGAATCTTCTTAGGCTTACCCTCTTTTCCCATTCATACCACCTCCAGACCGTGTGATAAACTCAAGGGCTGGGCGCCTCCTTCTGGGGCCGAGTAAAGGTGAAGGTGCTGCCCTTACAAGCTCGCTCTCCGCCCATATTCTGCCCCCCAGTACCGGGTCTCTGGCTTCTCAAGTTTGGTGTATCCTTGGTATAGAAGTAAGAGAGGAAGCCGATGGTGGCCAGGGGGATTAAGGCGATGAGCAGCAAGGCGAGCGTTATTCTGGATGCCACCCCCCGACGGCAGCTAGCTTGGGTGCCAGCTACCCGTCCGGTTAACAGAAGCCCCAGGAATTCCTTCACCGTCTTACCTCCCTTTCGCCTGGCCCGCGCCCACGATGAAGTCGCCTAAAAACCGACTATCGGCAATCTCCCGATTAAGCTGTTAAAGCTCTCAAGTCCGACTACAGTATTCTTTATAGCCGTTATATGCCTATAGTCACATATTAGTCAATACCACTATCCTGTCAAATTGTCAAGCTCAACAAACCTAATCACGCCTATCCGGCGAGAGCGCGGGACACGGAATATGCCTTGACGACAGCCTACGGGGGACTTATACTATCTGGTGGCAGGTAGGTATAACCAATAAAAAAGTGCCGAGGTGGTGGAATCGGTAGACACGCCATCTTGAGGGGGTGGTGAGCGTAAG
>CAZPLG010000023.1:0-13457 GCA_964587415.1 uncultured Dehalococcoidales bacterium
TTTAGGCGCACGATATCCCCCAGCTTTATCTCCATAACCATGGCTAACTCCGGTGTTAAGGTTGCGGCTTTATTTCTTCCGCGTGCTGGCGAGGTGTTTAATCTCGTCCCTCAGCGGTAGGGCGACCTGGCGGGCGGCCTGGGCGAAATCCCGCCTCTTGGAAGCGTATATAATCTGCCGCGACGAAGTGAATATCGCCCCCCGCCCCCAGGCATCGACCCCGTTACGGACAGCCGCGGTCAGGTTTCCCCCCTGGGCGCCGATACCGGGTATGAGCAGCAGCATCTTGGGGTGATGGTGCCTTATCAGCTTCAGCTCTTCGGGTTGGGTGGCGCCCACCACCAGCCCGATGTTGTGGCCCTTGCCCTTCTTGTTCCACTGGGCGGCTTTGAGGGCGACAATCTCGAAGAGGGGCACCTGCTTGCCGTCCAGGATGAAGGGCAGGCTCTGGAAATCTTCGGCGCCGGGGTTCGAGGTGCGGCAGAGGACGAATACCCCCTTCTCCCAGTACTCGATAAAGGGCTCTATGGAATCGAAGCCCATGTAGGGGCTCACGGTGACGGCGTCGAAGCCGTGCATGGCGAACATGGCTTTGGCGTAGGCTTTGGAGGTGTTGCCGATATCGCCCCGCTTGCAATCGCCGATTATGGGGATGTTCTTGGGTATGGCTCTGATGGTGCGCTTCAGGCTCTCCATCCCCTTGTCCAGTACTTCGTAAAAGGCGAGGTTGAGCTTGTAGGCGCAGACCAGGTCGGCGGTAGCCTCGATAATCTCCTTGTTAAATTTGGAGACGGCCATCCCCTCCCGCATCAGCTTCAGGTCGGGGTCGAGCCCGATGCAGAGCAGGCTCTGGTTCATCTTCATGGCGTTCTTCAGCTTTTCGTTGAAATTCACCTCTTAACCCCCTGCGTTGATAATACCAACCAGGGGCGTCTGGGTCAAGAGTGTGATTGTGGCGCTTAAGGCGGCAGTGATATAATTAGCCCCAATGAACTACCAGCAGGCCATAGACTACATAGATAGCTACACCGACTACGAAAAGATAGGCATGCCCCACGACCCCGCCTTCTACGACCTCAGGCGTGTCGACGAACTCCTGTCTCTTCTGGGCGACCCCCACCAGAAAGCCGGCTCGGTGCATATCACCGGCACCAACGGCAAGGGCAGCGTGGCCATCATGATAGCTTCGGCGCTCACCGCCTCGGGCTATAGCACCGGTCTTTACACCTCCCCCCACCTCCATAGCTGGCGGGAGCGCATCCGCGTGGACGGCGAGCTTATCTCCGAGTCCGGGCTGGCGCAGCTTGTTGCCGACCTCAAGCCCCATGTGGAGGCGGTCAACCAGCGGGCTAACTACGGGCAGCTCACCACCTTCGAGTTCCTCACGGCTATGGCTTTCGCCTATTTCGGTCAAAAAGGGGTTAAGTTCCAGGTGCTGGAGGTGGGGATGGGGGGCAAGTTCGACGCCACCAGCGTCATCACCCCCCTGGTGGCTATTATCACCACCGTCGGCCTCGACCACACCGATGTCCTGGGCGATACCGTGGCTGAAATCGCCGCCGAGAAGTGCGGCATCATCAAGCCCGGCATCACGGTGGTCATTTCCCCCCAGCCCCCCGAAGCGGCTGAAGTAGCCCGCCGGACCTGCGCCGAGCGCGGGTCAAAGCTGATAACGGTGGGCAAAGACGTTAACTGGCGGGGCTTAAGCTCTGATTTAGACGGGCAGCGCCTCCGGGTGGAGGGCAGAAAAGGCAGCTACGAGTTTTCTATCCCCATTCTCGGCGAGCACCAGATAGTCAACGCTGCCACCGCCGTGGCCGCCCTGGAGGTCTTAACCGAAAAGGGCTTCGACATCCCTGCCGAAGCTATCGCTAAAGGTTTTAAGAAGGTCGAATGGCCCGGCCGTTTTCAGGTCCTGCGCCGAAATCCCCCCGTGGTCGTCGACGGCGCCCATAATATCGACGCCGCCCGCAGCCTTAAAAAGGCTCTCAAGCAATACTTCGACTTCGAGCGGGCCATACTGGTGATGGGGGCGTCGGACGATAAGAATATCGCCGGCGTCGTCGCCGAGCTTGTCCCCCTCTTCGATAGGGTGATTGTCACCCGCTCCCGCCACCCCCGGGCGATGGCGCCCGCGCCCCTGGCCGCCGAGTTCGCCCGCCACGGCCTGAAAGCCCGCATCGCCGAGGACGTCCCCTCGGCGCTCTCCCAGGCCCTGTCTCTGGCCGGGGACAAAGACCTGGTCTGCCTGGCGGGCTCGCTGTTCATCGTCGGCGAGGCGCTGGAGGCGGCGGCGAAACTTTCGCTGACGGGCTAAATTTTGCCTTGATGCGCCCGGTTAGGCTAAAATAGCTAAGAAATAAACTTACGGGGTTGATTTATGCCTACCTATGAGTACGAGTGTGATGCTTGCCATCACCGCTTTGAGAAGAAACAGAGTTTCGACGCCAAGCCGGTAACCAAGTGCCCCCGGTGCGGGGGCAAGCCGCGCCGTGTCATCCGCTCCGCGCCGGTTATCTTCAAGGGGAGTGGTTTCTATATCACCGACAGCCGCAAGAAACCCCCCGATATGGGCAAGAGTATCGGGGAATCGGGCGACGGGGGCAAGGAAAAGGGGAAGAAGGACAAGGGGAAGTGAAAGCCCTCTTACAAAGAGTCACCAGCGCCTCGGTCACCATTGACGGGGAGGTGGTGGGCAACATCGGGCGGGGGCTGGTGGTCTTTGTCGGCGTCGCCGAGGGCGACAGTCCCCAGGCTGCCGACTACCTGGTGTCAAAGCTGGTCAACCTGCGCATCTTTGCCGACGAAGCCGAGAGGTTCAACCTATCCGCGTTAGACATCAAGGCCGAGCTGTTGCTGGTGAGCCAGTTCACCCTGCTCGCCGACACCAGAAAGGGGCGCCGCCCCAGCTTCACCGAAGCCGCCCCGCCCCCCCAGGCGGAGGAATTATTCGAGCACTTCATCGACGAGGCTAAAGCCAGCGGGCTCAAGGTGCAGACGGGACGATTCCAGCAATACATGCAGGTCGAAATCCACAACGACGGCCCCGTCACCATCATGCTCGACAGCCGCGACAGGCGCTAATCCCTGTTGCAAATGTTTGTAATTGCAAAACCTTGCAATAAGCAAAAAAGCCTGTTATAATACCCCCCGAACATGAGTCATTCCGGAGATATCGTCAAAAAGCTGACCGATGAGGGCTATCGGCTTACCCCCCAGCGGCTGATGACCATCGCCGCTATTGAGCACAGCGACGGCCATATCAGCGCCGAAGAGATATATGCCCAGGTGGTGGCTAAATACCCCCACGTCAACATCTCCACCATCTATCGCACCCTGGAACTGCTCAAAAAGCTGGGGCTGGTCACCGAGACCGACTTCGGCGAGGGCCGGGTGAGATACCACCCGCTGGGCAAGGGACACCATCATCACCTGGTCTGCCAGGAGTGCGGCGGCATAACCGACCTCGACGAGACGGTGCTGGCGCCGCTCAAAGAGGTTTTATTGCGTGAATACGGCTTCAAGGCCGACCTGAGGCACCTGGCTATCTTCGGGCACTGCGGGAAATGCAAGGAATAAATTTTTTTGACCTGGTATTGCATCTGGTTGCAATTGCGTTGAATAGCATTAATTGAAAGGAGGACTCGATGCACATTCCAGACGGTTTCCTTAACGTAGCCACACTGGCTACCACCGCTGCCGTGTCGGCGGGCGGTATCGGCGGTGCGGTAAGAATGGTCGGCAAGAAGCTGGGGGAAAAACAGGTGCCCCTGATGGGCATACTGGCTGCCTTCATCTTTGCCGCCCAGATGCTTAACTTCCCCGTCGCCGGCGGCACCTCGGGGCACGTTATCGGCGCGGCTCTGGCGGCGATACTGCTCGGTCCCTGGGCGGCGGTGCTGATAATGAGCTGCGTGCTCATCGCCCAGTCCCTCATCTTCCAGGACGGCGGGCTGCTGGCGCTGGGGGCTAACATCTTTAACATGGGCATTGTCGCCAGCTTCAGCGCTTACTACGTCTACAAGCTGGTCACCTGGCTGGCGGGCGCCAACCGCAGGGGCACCCTTATCGGCGGCTTTACCGCCGCCTGGGTCTCGGTGTTCCTGGCTTCTATCTTTTGCGCCATCGAGCTGGCGGTCTCAGGCTCCTCCCCGTTCGGGGTGGTGCTGCCGGCGATGGCGGGCGTTCACGCCCTTATCGGCATCGGCGAGGGGTTGATTACCGGGGCGGTGCTCGTCCTGGTGCTGGCTACCCGCGCCGACCTTTTGCAATTACAACGTACTTAATAAACGGGGGTTAAAAAGATGAAATCAAAGTGGTGGTTGATTGCATTAGCTATTTGCCTGGCGGTAGCCTGTCTGGCGCCCCTGGCGTCGTCTTCACCCGACGGACTGGAAAGAGTGGCTGAGAACGAAGGCTTTCTCGGGCTGGGGCAGGATGCCCCCTATCAGGTTATTGCCGATTACGTCTTTCCCGGTATAGAGAACGAAGCCCTGGCCACGATACTGGCCGGCATAGTCGGCACCCTCGTCCTCTTCGGCGCCGCCTACGGGCTGGCCTGGCTGATAACCCTGAGGAAGAAGCAGCTGGCCTGATATTATCCTGAGGTTCAGAAGGTGGGGATGTGAAACATAGTTTTCTCGACCAGTATAGTGAGGGGAACAGCCTTATCCATCGGCTCGACCCGCGCACCAAGCTGATTACTACCCTGTTCTTTATCCTGGTGGTGGTGCTAACGCCCGTAAGCCGGTGGCAGGCGTTCGTCCTCTACTTTGCCCTGGTGGCGACCCTGATTATAATATCGCGGGTGCCCGTTCTCTATGTCCTGAGACGCTCGCTGGTAATCATCCCCTTCGTCGTCCTGATTGCCATCTTTATTCCCTTCTTCAAGGAGGGGGAGGTGGCGGGCAGCTACAACATCTGGGTTTGGGAGCTTACGGTCACCCACAGCGGTATTCAGGTATTCTTAAATATCCTGGCTAAAGCCTGGCTGTCCATACTCAGCCTGATTCTGCTCACCGCCACCACCCGCTTCTCCCACCTGCTCAAAGGCATGGAACAGTTGCGCCTGCCCCGCGTCATGGTGATGATTCTGTCCTTTATGTACCGCTATATCTTCGTCCTCGTCGACGAAGTGATGCGCATGAAGCAGGCCAGGGACAGCCGCAACCTCGGTGGCGGGCGCTTAAGGCAAATACGCACCGTGGGCAACATGATAGGCACCCTATTTATCCGCAGCTACGAGCGCGGAGAGAGGGTCTATGCGGCGATGATGGCTCGTGGCTTCGACGGGCAGACCCGCACCCTGGAAAACCCCGCTTTCGGCCAGCGGGACTTTTTGTTTGCCCTGACCCTGGGCTTAGTCCTGGTATCGGCTGTAGTGTTAAACCTGTGGTATCTATAAGGAGAGATGTGACCGAGATTATAAAAGTCGATAACCTTAGCTTCGGCTACCCCGACGGCCAGCCGGCGCTCAGCGGCGTCAGCCTGGCTGTGCATCGGGGGGAAACCATAGCCCTCATCGGGCCCAACGGCGCCGGCAAGTCCACGCTGCTTTTGCACTTCAACGGCATCCTCCACAGCGACGGTGCGGTCAGGGTGCTGGGCAAGGCCATAAACGATAAGAATCTTAAGTGGGTGCGGGGCAAGGTGGGGCTGGTCTTTCAGAACCCCGACGACCAGCTCTTCTCCCCGACTGTCTTCGAAGATGTCGCCTTCGGCCCCCTTAATATGGGCTACGACGAAGCGCAGGTCCGCGAAGTGGTGGCTAAAGCCCTGGAGTGGGTGGGGATGGGGGGCTACGAAAAGCGCTCGCCCCACCACCTCAGCCTCGGCGAAAAGAAACGCATCGCCATAGCCACGGTATTAGCTATGAATCCCGAGGTGCTGGTTATCGACGAGCCTACCAGCAACCTCGACCCCGGCAGTAAGTGGTCGCTCATCGAGCTGCTCAAAGGGCTGGAGATAACCAAGGTCGTCGCCTCTCACGACCTGGAGCTGGTCGAAGCGCTCTGCCCGAGGGCAATCATTCTTGATGGTGGGGAAGTAATCGCCGACGGCGACACCAGCCAAATCCTAGCCGACGAGCGCTTACTGGCCGCTCACGGGCTGGCTCGCCATAGGCCGGTGGGATAAAATCTATTGCTCTCGCTTGAGGGCGACGCTGCTCTTGGCCAGCCTCATCGTCGTTCCCGATTCCACCTTGATGACGATGCTATCCTCGCTGACGCTATCAATCACGCCGTAGATGCCGCCCGCCGTAATCACCTTATCTCCCTTCCTCAACTCCTCCATCATATGCTGGTGCTCTTTCTGTCTCTTGCGCTGGGGACGAATCATGAGGAAGTAGAACATGGCGAAAATCAGCACCAGGAAGACTATCATGTAGATGGTGCTGCTGGAGCCGCCGCCTTCGCCTTCGGCGGGATAACAGCCGCCCAGCAGCGCCATGGTGGCGAGCACGGCGACAATCAGCACTAAGCTCAGTATTTTAGACCGATTCATTTTGCCTCCTAATTATTGTTTAACCTTCAACTATACCCTGGAGAGACCAGGGACTCGTTTTCTCGACCCTTATTTTTATCAGTTTTCCCCGACAGTCACGGCTGTCGTTAAAGAATACCAGTTTATCGCTTCGGGTGCGACCCCACCACCTCCCCCCTTTCTCCCCTTCCACCAGTACCTCAACCACCTTGCCCTTCAGGCGGGCGTTAATGGCGGTGGCGATGTTCTCCTGTAATCGCTCGATGTGCCCAAAGCGCCGCTTCTTTTCGGCGGGGGGAATATCGTCGGCCAGTTTCCTGGCGGCGAAGGTCCCCGGTCGCGGCGAATAAGCGGCTATATGGACTGTATCAAAATTTAGCTCGGATAGCAAGTCGGCCGTCTCCCGGAACTGGGCTTCCGTCTCCGAGGGAAAGCCGAGCAGGACATCGGTGCTCAGGGCTATTTCGGGTATTTGAGCCCTTATCTCGCTAACCAGCTTCCGGTAGTGCTCAACGCCATAGCCCCGCCTCATCGCCTTTAGAATCTCGTTGCTCCCCGACTGGACGGGCAGGGTGAGCTGCTCGCAGACCTTATCCAAAGCCGCCACCGCCTCAATCAACTTCAGGCTCATGTCCTTGGGGTGGTTGGTCAAAAAACGTATTCGTAAAAGCCCATCGATATCATTCAGCTCGTATAGTAAGTCGGCCAGGTCGTGCCCGTATGAGTCCACGTTTTGCCCCAGCAGGGTGACCTCTTTTGCCCCCCGCCCCACCAGCTCCCTCACCTCGTTTGCGATTTCGGCTAGCGGGCGGCTCTTCTCCCGCCCCCGACGGTAGGGGACGATACAATAGCTGCAAAAATTATCGCACCCCTGAATGATGGGGACATAAGCGGCGACATTCGGTTTTTCGGGGAGCATGGGCTTGGGGGGGCTTTCCAGCCACTGGGGGTACTCTCCGGGCTTGAAGAAGTAATCGACGTGGGGAAAGCGCGTTTCGAGCTTACTAGTGTCGGCGTTGACCAGGCAGCCGGTAACGGCCAGCGTCATGTCGGGGCGCGCTCTCTTTAGCGCCTTGAGGTTATCGAGCTTATTGACCACGCGGTCTTCGGCGCTCTGGCGCACCACGCAGCTGTTGAGCAAAACCAGTTCGGCTTCATTAGCGCTGGCACTGGCTTCGTAGCCCAGCCGCTCGAAATAGCTGCCCAGCCTTTCCGACTCCGCCTTGTTCATCTGGCAGCCGATGGTCCAGATATGATATTTAGGCATAGCTCTACTCTATTGGTTCGGGGGATATATCAGTCGTATGACGAGGTTCTTTTCAGCACCTGGCTTTTTTGTCTACCAGTTTTAAGAGCCCGGCTATTCGCCTCTCGTCTATATCGGCCACGTCATAGACTTTAACATGCCTCATCGTTTTCCCGCTGCCCTCGAAAAGGGCTATCTCTTCTTTGGTCAGTCCCTTGATGGAGAACCCCACATTGACGTGGTCTTTGAGGGCGACGATATAAAACTTGCCGTCGGCAAAGACGGGAGCGCCCCACTTCACTTCTTCTTTTGCCCCGGGGAGTGTCTTGAGGATGAGCTCTCTCAGATGCTGGCAGAGTTCTTTTTGCGGGGATTCCTGCTGGTTAATATAGTCGTCGACCTTGTTGCTCATTTTTCATCGGTGGCGGAGGGGGAGGGATTCGAACCCTCGACCCCAGTTTCCCAGGGTAAGCACTTAGCAGGCGCCCGCACTAGACCACTATGCGACCCCTCCGACGCTAAAAAAGCTGACGCTCTTCTACGATTTTACTATATCATACCCCCCCGCTTTGCTCAATTTCCGCTTGATTTCGGGCATAGCCGCCCGGGCGGCTATCTCGCCCTGCCGGATGCACTCCTCGGCGTGGTGGAAGTCGGCGGGGTTGATGTGGGCGGTATCGGGGTTGATGGCGATATCGGCGCCCTCGATGGAGGCTTTGGCGATAATATAGGTGCCGATGTAAAGGGACTGCAGTATAACGTTAAAGATATTGGGCTCCTTCCACTCTTTCGTGCCTGCCTTCTTGAAGTGGCGGACTCTGGTGCCCATATCGGGTATGACGTTGACGGCGATGGTAAAATCAGCGCCCATGTCTTTGAGCACGCTCACCGGCACGGGGTTCACCAAGCCCCCGTCCACCAGGTAGCGGTCACGCCACTTGGCCACGGTGAAAATGCCCGGTATGGAGATGCTGGCTCTTACCCCCTCCAGCACCGAGCCCTCTTTAATCACCACCTCTTCACCGGTGATGATATCGGTAGCCACCAGCGCCAGCGGTATGGGCAATTCGTCGAATTTAATATCGCTGCCCATTGTCTTTTGCAGCAGGTTGATAACCGCCTTGCCCCCGAAAAGCCCCGACTTGGGCAAGGCCAGGTCGGCCAGCGAGAGCATCTTCATCAGGTTTAGCTTCAGGGCCATCTCCTTCATCACGCCGGAGCCCTGTCCCCGGGCGCGGAAGGCGCCCACCATCCCTCCGATGCTGGTGCCGGCAATCATGTCGATGGGAATCCTCTCCCGCTCTAAGACCTCCAGCACCCCGATATGGGCCAGTCCCCGCGCCGCCCCGCCCCCCAGCGCCAGTCCCACCTTTATCTTTTTCATAGAGCTATTCTACCATAAACTCGGGTTATTGAGCCCTTGACCGCGCTGTGCTAATATGGGCTTGAAGGCCGTGGAGATAAACATTCTGGTCGACGAGGGTATAGAGGCGGACCTTGAGCCGGGCTGGCTCGAGGCTATCGCCCGTCGGGTGCTGGCGGCGGAAAATGTCGGCGCCAAGACCGAAGTGGGCCTGGTCATCTCCAGCGGCGAGAGAGTCCGGGAACTCAACCGCGACTACCGGGGCCAGGACGAGCCCACCGATGTCCTCGCCTTCTCCGCTCGCGAAGAAGCCGCCGATTTGCCCCCCTTTATCCCGCCCCCCGACGGCGTTCTCCACCTGGGCGAGGTGATTATATCTTACCCACAGGCGCTAATACAGGCTGAGGAGCGCGGCCATTCTCTGAAGAAGGAGCTTTCAATACTGCTCATTCACGGCCTGCTCCACCTGTTGGGCTACGACCACGAAAAGACCGATGCGGAACGCAAGATGAGAGCCCGGGAAAAAGAACTCCTCGGCCTTATCGAAGGAGGCACCAAATGAGGGTACTGGGTATTACTGGCAGCCCACGCCGCAGCGGCAACACCGACCTCCTGCTGGCTCAAGTTATCAGGGGCGCCGAAAGCCAGGGCGCCGAGACCAAGACCCTGATTCTCAACGACCTCAAGATTACCCCCTGCCAGCACTGCGACGCCTGTTTCGAGGCGGGCGTCTGCAAGGTAAAGGACGATATGCAGATGGTCTATCAAGAGATGGAGAAAGCCGACCGAATCGTGCTGGCTTCCCCGGTGCACTTCCTGGGGCTGACCGCCCAGATGAAGGCCATGATTGACCGCGGCCAGGCGCTCTGGGCGCGGAAATATGTTCTAAAGAAGCCCCCGCTGGGCGACAGGCGGGAAAGAAAGGGCTTATTCATCGCCGTCGGCGGCATGAAGCTGGCTAAGCTCTTCGAGCCCTCGCTGGCGACAATCAAAGCCTTCTTCACGGTCATTGATGTCGAATACGCCGGCGACCTGCTCTTCCCCGGTATCGACGAAAAAGGCGCCATCAAGAAGCACCCCACCGCCCTTAAAGACGCTTTCGCTGCCGGCCAGAAGCTGGTCGAAGCATAGGCCGAACGCCGGGTAATTCGCTGATATACAGCCCTTGCCTTTAGAGCTATAATTACAAGAGGGCTATTAACCATGAACGATTCTCTCAGACTGCGTAGCATAGAATACCTCCTGGGCACATTGTTATCGCTGGTCGTAGCCGATGGGCTCATAAGCCAATTCCTGATAAAAAGCGGAATAGGCCAGGAAGGGAACCCATTCCTGAAGGCTTTAGTGGCTGAGGGCAATTTCCTGATCATCAAAATGTGCGGCGCCGTCATTTGCGTATTAATACTCTGGAACATGGCTAAGAGGGTACCCAGGCTTGTATTCATCGTCAGCGTGAGCCTGGTGGCTGTATATACGGCCATCCTGTTCTGGAATCTAGCCGTGTTCTTTATTTACGGGATTTAGCCAGAGGAGGAAAACTATGGATACTGCTACCGCCGTCAAAAAGAGAAAGAGCACGCGGGCTTTTAAGCCCGACCCCGTGCCCCAATCAATTCTGAAAGAGATAATGGAGCTGGCGCTACGGGCGCCTTCCTGGGCAAACACACAGCCATGGGAGTTCGCCGTAGCCGCTGGAGCTAAGCTCGAAGAAATAAAACAAAGCTTCATCGCCAGGATAGACGGTGAGCCCAGCCTCGATATCGCCCGTCCCCGGGGCTTCCCCGAACCCTATATTAGCCGCACCGGCCGCCTGATGGGCACCGAGCAGAAAATCAAGGGAATAAAGCGGGAAGACCGGGAGGGGAGGGGCTGGTGGCGGCTGCAGGGCTTAAAGAATTACGGCGCTCCCTGCGTCATCTATATCTGCATCGACCGCGCCTTTTACTTTCAGGAAGAAATCAACGCCTGGCTGCTCTTCGATTGCGGGCTGGTCGCCGAGAACATCATGCTCCTGGCTACCGACTACGGGCTGGGCACGGTGGCTCAGGCGCAGGCGGTGCAATATCCCGATGTCTTGCGCAAGGCGCTGGAAGTACCCGACTCCAAGCTCTTCGTTATCGGCATCGCCATCGGCTATCCCGATGAGGCAGACCCCATCAACCATTTCCGCTCGGAGAGGGAATCTTTGGAGAGTATCTCTAAGTGGTACGGCTTCGACTAGACTAAATCCAAATCGTAAATGCGCCAGGTCTTGTAGCGCTTTGCCCCCATGAACTCAGAGGGGCGCAAAATCAGGTGGTTATCCTCCAGGAGCAGGGACGCCTCACATTTAGAGTAGCCCTTCCTGGTGGCGTAGCTCTTAACCTTTTCGTAGAGCAGGGCATCGATACCCAGGTTGCGGAAGCCGGGACGAATGCCGAAGAACATCAGCCGGGTGTGGCGGTCGTTGCGGCTTTTGCGGAGCAGGCGGAAAAGGCGTATCAGGTCGGAATCGCCGTACCAGCGCCAGCGCGGCCGAAAGGCATAGTTAGGATCGGGGAAAGCCCCGAGCACAGCCGCCGGCTCGCCCTTAACGAAGGCAAACTGGACCAGCCCCGGGTCTACTATCAGGCGCAGGGAATCGGCCAGCATCATGGCCTCCTCATCGGTTATGGGCAGGAATCCCCAGTTTTGCGCCCAGCTATCGTTATAGATTTTTACTATCAGGTGCACCTCATCGCGCAGGTGTTTGAGGATTAGCGGCCGCGTTTCGATGTCCCGGCGCTGTCGCACCTGCTCGGCCAGCCTCGTTAGTCGGGGGGGAGGGGGTGTTTGCACGTCCATTATATAGGCATGATAGTCCTTGGCTTTACCGAAACCGTACTGTTCCAGGAATTCGCCGTAGTAGGGAGGATTGTGGGTTAATTCGACTGTCGGCGGGTGGTCGAATCCATCTATAAGGACACCCTGCCGTTCGTGGGTGGCGTTGGAGTATTCGCCGGGGCCCCGTATAACCTCCATCCCGCGCGCTTTGACCCAATCACAGGCGCTATCCAATAGTGCCTTGGCGACGACATAATCCTCGATGACATCCCAGAAGCCGAAGAAACCGATACGGGTGTCGTGATATTCGTTGAATCGACGGTTGATAGCGGCCGAGACGCGGCCTACCGCCTTGCCGTCACGCCAGGCCAGAAAGTGGGTAACCTCGGCGTGCTTGTGGTAGGGGTGTTTCTTAGTCAGCAGCCCGACCAGCCTGAGCAAGCGGTTGCCGAGAAGGTCGCCTCTGAGGGGTGGGGTCCAGCACGGGTCGCCGCGATGGATACGCCAGGGCAAATCGGCAAAGAGCTTGATTCGGGGCGAACCCAGGGGTATCTCCTCGATCCTCAGTGGGGCGTGGGATTCGGAATTCATTAAGCTACTTCGCCACCACCAGCTTGCCGACGGCTTGCTCCAGCCCCCCCAGCGTTAGCGAGTACATGGGAAAGAGCTTGCCAATCATCTGCACGGTGGGGTGAATCCAGAAGCGCGGGTCGTCGGGGTTGAGCCAGACGCAGTGGCTGAAGTGGTCGGCGATTCTTTTCAGCCAGAGTATCCCCGGTATCTCGTTGCGCTCGTAGTAGTTAATGGCGCCGTAGCGCTCGGTCAGCTCCCAGGGCCCCATTCTGGCGTCGCCCACCACCAGCACCTTATGGTCGGGCTCCAGCGTGTGCAGCAGGTGCAGGGTGCTCACCGCGTCCACCCGCTCGACATCTTTGTAGAGGTAGTCGTAGATACAGTTGTGAAAATAGTAATACTGAAAGTCCCTGAAGTGGGTGCTGGAATGCGCCGCCGAGAAGAGCTGGCTGCAGAGCTTGGCGAATGGCTCCATGGAGCCGCCGACGTCCATCAATAAAAGCAGCTTCACCGTGTTCTTGCGGCTGCGCTGCCAGATAAAATCGAGGTCACCGGCGTTTTTGGCGGTTGCCTTAATCGTCCCTTCAAGGTCCAGCTCGTCCTCAAGGCCGGTGCGGCGCAGCTGCCTCAGCTTTTTGAGCGCCATGCCTATCTGGCGCACGTCCAGCGTCAGGTCGCTGCGGTAGTTCTTGAATCTTCTCTCCCCGGCAATCTGCACGGCGTGCCTGCCCCCCGACTGCCCACCGATTCTAATTCCCGCGGGGTGATAGCCGGAGTGCCCGAAGGGAGAGGTGCCCCCCCGCCCAATCCAGTGGCCGCCGCCGTCGTGCTGCTCGGTCTGCTCTTTGAGCCGCTTCTCCAGCTCTTTAATAAGCTCGTCGAAGTCCATGCTCTCGAACTTGGCCCGCTCCTCCTCGTTCAGGAAAAGGCGGTTCAAGGGGTCTTTGAGCCAGTCCAGCACCTGCTCGGCAATCTCCTCGGGGGCTTCCA
>CAZPLG010000024.1:0-13442 GCA_964587415.1 uncultured Dehalococcoidales bacterium
GATGTTCTCAAGCACGCCGAGTACTGCGCCGCTAACGCGGGGGTGGTGGGGTTGACCATGGCGGTGGCTAAAGAGCTGGCCCAGTACGGTATAACCTGTAACGCCTTCGCCCCCTTCGCCCTGACGCGGGCTTCCTTTGAGCTGGCGGCTTACGACGAAGCCGTAAGCGCGGAGGAAAGCCCCTGGATGGACCGGAAGTTCAGCTTTTCCTTGGAAATGACGCCGAGCCCGGATGACGTGGCTCCCTTGATAAACTATCTCGCCTCCGAAGAAGCGGCTAATATCAACGGCCGGGTCTTTAACGTGGGCGGCCCCATCATCAGCCTTTACGCGGAGCCCGAAGTCTCAAATACACTGGTCAAGTACGGAGGCAGCTGGACACTGGACGAGCTGAGACAGCAGATACCCTTCGCGCTGTTGCCACCGGAATAAGTCATTTTTTGAGTGTACCTATAAAAGAAAGCGGTAAAGGAAAGGAGAGCTAAAAATGGCCGAATCGAAATACGGGAAGTATATTGTCTACGAACCCAAGGGAAACATAGTCAAGCCCGAATGGAGTCCCAAGGGCCCGGTTCCCGGGCGCGTCGCCTATCTGGACCACGAAGTTATCGACGGCGCCTTCTACATGGAGTGCGTCTGGCTGATGCCCGGAATGAGGCCACCGTCCGATGTTCCCATCGAGAAGTTGGGGCCACAGGCTCATACCCACGATTATGACGAAATCCTGGGCTTTTTCGGCTCCGATACGGAAAACATGCGCGATTTGGGCGGCGAAGCCGTATTATGGCTGGGCGATGAAAAGCATGTCATCAACAAGAGCTGCCTGGTCTTTATTCCCAAGGGGTTGCAACACTGCCCGCTATACTTTAACCGGATAGATAAGCCCATCTTCCACTTCAGCGTCGGCCCCGGCAAGATGTACTTCTAGTCGGCGTCTTAAAGCCATACTGGTCAGGGCTCTATCAACGTTCCCTTGGCTAACCTGTGTTTTCTCCTTAGCTCTCTTATCTGGGGGAAAAGGAACAGCAGGGTTAGTAGCAGGGTGAACCCGTCAGAGATGGGGAAGGCCAGCCATACCCCGTCCAGCCCTAAGAATTGGGGCAGTATGAGCACCACCGGAATCAGGAAGAGGATAGGCCTGGCTATGGAAGTGATGAACGACTTGACCGCCTTCCCGATGGACTGGAAGACCAGCGAGCTGACCATTATAAGGCTTATCATATAAAGAGCCAAGAAGATACGCTTGGCGGCATAAGAGCTGAGGGCAATCAGTTCGGCATCATTGGTAAAAATGCGAACGAACGGTTCCGGGGCGAAGTAAACAATCCCGAATACAAACAGCCCGCAGGCGAAGGCGGCACCCATAGCGATTATAATGGCCCTTATGGCCCTGTCGTAGCGCTTTGCCCCGTAGTTAAAGCCCAGTATCGGCTGTAAACCTCCGCCGATAACGATGCCCGGCATCATGGCGAACATCATTATACGGTGAATGATGCCGAAGGCGGAGATAGCCATGTCGCCGCCGTAGAGAATGAGCATCCGGTTGACGAAAATGGCGGAAATGCTGGTAGCCACCATCCGGGAAAAAGAGGCAATCCCTATGGCCAGAATTTCCTTCAGTATGTGCCACTGGATAGCCATGTTCTGCAGTTGAATCTTTAGGAAACTCTTCCCCGAGAAATAATACCTCATAAAAAAGGCGACGGAGATCATCTGGGCTATCACCGTAGCCAGCGCCGCCCCCTGTATCCCCATCCCCAGCGGTATGATAAATATGGCGTCGAGTATGATGTTGGCTACCGCCCCGATAATCATGCCTATCATCGGTACGCGGGCGTTGCCTTCGGCTCTTATCAGGTTGTTTAGAGCCATGGAGAAGGTCATGAAGAGCATGCCGATAATAATAATGGTCATGTATTCCCGGGCGTAGGGGAGTATGGTCTCCGAGGAGCCCATAAGCCTGAGCCAGAAGTCGGGCATGGCCAGGCAGACTACCATTAACACCACCGATAGTATGATATTGGCGGTCAGGGCGTTTCCCAGAGTCCGCTCTGCCTTGGCTACGTCACCGGCTCCGATTGACCTTGAAATCAGTGACGCCCCGCCCATCCCCGTCATTTGCCCGATGCCTATCGACAGCATCTGCAGCGGGAAGACGATGGAAAGTCCGGCGATACCTAGGGGGCCCACGTAGTGGCCGATGAAGATGGTGTCCACCACGTTGTATAGCGTCATGACGAACATGCCGAAAAAGGTGGGCAGGGATAATTTAAGCAGCAGCCGCCCGATTCGGTCGTCGTCAAGCACGTTTTGATTTCGTTGGTTTATCATGAATGCTACATCCTAGTAGATTGACAGGGTAGGGGTGGGGTAGGGCTATCTACTGCAATCTGGATAATATCTCTCTCAGTCTCGCCAGCGAAGCCGAAAGGTCATCCCGTTCTTTATCGGTGAGGCCGGATAGAATATCTTTGGTTGCCTTCCTTATGTTGCCGCCGTGTTCCTCTAAGAAAGCGTTGCCCTTAGCGGTAAGCACTATATTGGTCACCCTCCGGTCGGCGCTATCGGCCTGCCGCTCCACCATTTCCGCCTCCGCCAGCCTATCTATGAGGTGGGTCATCTGGGCTCGGGCTATTAGCAACCTTTCCCCGATTTCAGTGATTTTGAGGGTGCCCTTCTCCTTACGTAACAGCAGCATAATCTCGAAGTGCAACGGCGAGATGTCCGCAGCGCCGCTGATCAGCGCTGTCTTAAGCATCTTGCGCCGTATACCCCTGAAGATAAGAGGGGGCACGGACAGCAGGTCATCGACCATTCGGCTTACAATGTCTTTTTGCATTTCCCCGGTCCTCCCGGGACAATAATTTATTAAGTATATAGTATATAAGCTAAACCATATTTTTGCAAATACTACTCGCTTCGTAAAGTTGCAGGGTAGGGTATCTTGACCAGTAAGCCCGTGGCTGCTATGCTTGCTGTGGAAAGGGGGTTTACCAAAATGGCTAAAAAGGAATATGCGCATCTTATAAAGCCATTAAAGGTCCAGAAGGGACCTCTCGGGCTCTACCCTGAGCCGCGTTTCTGGATGGAAGGCAAGGACATGGAGGGATTTAACGCCAGTTTTTCCTTCGGCTTCGTCAAGAAACCGGGGGTCTGTCACCCCGTAAAAGGAGCGCTGGTGCACCCTTATGACGAGTGCCTGGTCTTTGCCGGCACCGATAGTACCAATATGCTCTATCTGGGTGGGGAGGTATCGGTTCAGCTGGGCGAGGAAGGCGAAGAACACGTTTTTTATGAGCCCTCGGTGGTGCTTATCCCCAAGGGCATGCCCCACGGCCCGGTCACCTTTCGGCGCGTGGATAGACCCATCGCGCACTACACCATCGGGCTGGCTCCGGAATACAAGGCGACCTCGGTTCCCCAGAAGGCAAAGACGTCCGGCTCGAAGCACGGGCACCTGATTAAACGGCTGATTACCTATATCGACTGGAAAGAGTTCGATGCCCGAAAGCCCGGCCCGCCCTCTCCCGACGAGCCGATAAGCTATGCCTTTATCGCCGACCGTTCCGGCATCCTGCACCCGGCAGAGCATGGCGTCGGCCCGGGTAACGGCGACCAGATTGCCTGGCTTTTCGGTAAGGACTTAGAAGGATTCGATGTCAACTTCACCTGGGGGTTCTACTCCCAGTGCGGTAAGTGGCACCGCGGCGGCGAGGCGCACTATCACCCCGAAGCGGAGATACTGGTCTATGTCGGGCTCGACCCCGACGACATCAATTACCTGGGGGCTGAACTCGAGCTGGGTGTGGGCAAGGACAACGAAAGGCATATCTTCAACACGCCCACCGTCGCTATCTGTCCCGGGGGTTTTCCCCACCTCCCCCTGATTACCCGTTGGGTGGATAAGCCCTACGGCTTTATCGTGGTCTGCCTCAGCGGCGAACACGCTTCTCCCTGGGTAGAAGCCTAGGCTGCCCTTTGAAATCATTATTTAGGAGGAGTCATTAAAAATGGCCAAGAAATTGCATGCCCATCTGGTAAAACCGCTACTCGTCCAAAAACCGCCGGCAGGCCTGTATACCGAGCCGCGTTTCTGGATGGAAGGCAAGGACATGGAGGGGTTCAACGCCAGCTTTTCCTACGGCTTCATCAAGAAAACCGGCAGTATTCACCCCGTTAAAGGGGCGCTGGTGCACCCTTATGACGAGTGCCTGGTCTTTGCCGGCATCGATAACACTAATATCACCTATCTGGGCGCCGAGATATCGGTAGTGCTGGGCGAAGAGCGCGAGGAGCATACTTTTAACGTGCCCTCGGCAATCACCGTACCCAAGGGTACGCCGCACGGCCCGGTTACGATTAAGAAGCTGGATAAACCCATCGCCCATTACCATGTAGGTCTGGCCGCGGACTACAAGGCCGAGGCGCTGCCCGAAAAGGCTAGCATCAAGGGCTCGAAATACGGTCACCTGATTAAACCGCTCGGAGCCGGCTTCGAACCGGTCAGGATGTCGAAGATAGCCAAGGACGCAAAGCTGCTGGCGGAGTTCAAGAAGGAACACCCTGATTTTGATATGGACATGAGCCAGGTGGGACTGCTGGGGCCGGGGAACGCTGACTTTCTTACCTGGCTCTACGGTAACGACCTTGAGGGCTTCGATGTCAACTTCACCTGGGGATTTTACACCGGCTCCGGCATCTGGCACCGCGGCGGCGAGGCCCACTACCATCCGGCCGAGGAAATACTGGTCTTTATCGGGCTCGACCCTGACGACCTGAACTACCTGGGGTGCGAGCAGGAGCTGGCGATGGGTAAGGAATACGAAAGGCATGTCTTCAACACGCCTACCATCGCCGTCTGCCCTTCGGGCTTCCCCCACCTTCCCCTCATCACCAGGTGGGTGGATAAGCCTTATGCCTTTATCGTCTGCTGCCTCAACGCCGAGCACGATGCCCCCTGGACACTAGAAGAAGAATAACCCCTTTTATGACGTAATCAAGGGAGGCTGTAAATAAACTACCGCAGGTTCGGCCGGCTGGACTGGGAGGTGTCGGTATTAGGCTTTGGCGTCCAGCGGCTGCCGCTGCCAGGCGATAGCCCGCTAGAAATAGACGAGGCCGAGTCTATCGGCATGCTCCGCTACGCCATCGACCGCGGCGTCAACTACCTCGACCTGGGCTGCCCCTACGACCTGGAACGACAGGAACGCCTGACCCGTGTCGTCGCTAAGGCGCTTCAGGACGGCTACCGCGCCAAAGTTAAGGTTGCCGCCGGCCTGCCCTCACTCCTTATCGATGCCTCCGCCGACCTCAATCGCTACCTGAATAACCAGCTCAAATGGCTAAAGGCGGACGGTATAGACTTTTTTCTTTTGGGGGGCTTGAACCGCGAAACCTGGCCCCGCTTAAAGGAGCTTGACGTTCTGGCTTGGGCGGAAGGCGCTATGGCTGACGGTCGCATTGGCAAACTGGGCTTTTCTTTCCACGACCACTTCCAGACTCTCCGAGACATACTGGAAGACTACGATGGCTGGACTCTAGCTCAATTCCAATATAGCTATATGGATGCCGACTACCAGCCCGGCGTCAGTGGCTTAAAGCTGGCCGCCGAAAGGGGGCTGGCGGTGGTTGCCGCCGAGCCGCTGCGGGGGGGCAGGCTGACCAAAGAACCGCCCGAATCTGTGGCTAAGGTCTGGGCGACTGATCCCCAAAGGCGCTCGCTGGCGGAGTGGGGGCTGCGCTGGGTCTGGAACTGCGCCGAAGTGGCTACCGCCATCAGCGACATGAGCACGATGGAGCAGGTGAAGGAGAACGTAACCCTTGTCGATAGCGCCCAACCTGACAGCCTCACCGTAGCCGAAGAAGTGCTCATCAGCCGGGTCAGGGATGCCTACCGCAAGCTGAAGCCCATCCCCTGTACCACCTGCCGCGGCTGTATGCCCTGTCCCCGGGGCATCGATGTCCCCCGTCTCTTTGAGCTTTATAACGATGCCATCATGTACGGCGATATGGAAACAGCGCGGTCTATCTACAGGCTGGAAAAGCACGATATCGATAGCTGCAACCAGTGCGGGCTTTGTGTCGATGCCTGCGCTAGGGAGATTCCTATACTGGACTGGCTAAAAGAGCTATCGGGGGCGTGGGCTGAGAAATAGGGTTTCTCAGGCCGGCTCGGTAGCGCGCGGTGAATATCCCCGGCTGTACCAGATAAAGGCGGCGACGCCGAGCACCATTATGACAGCGGATGAGTAAAAAGCCGACTCAATGCCCATAAAATCAACGATGCCCCCCAGCATGATCGGCCCGAACCCGTTACCGATTTGCATAGCCATCATGAACAGGGCCATGCTGGCCCCCATGCCGAAGAACCGCCCTTCCTCAACGATATAGGCGTTGGCGGCGGGCATGGCGAAGGCAACACCGACGGCCATAAGGGCATACATGACCAGCAACGGCCAGAAGCCACTGGCTACGGGCATTATGGCGATGAAAACCATGGCGCCTAAGCTGCCCATGGTCACCAGCACCCGTCGGCTGTATCTATCGGCCAGGGTGCCGGTATAGGATTGCAGCAGCGCCAGCGGCGTCCGTGAGGCTATGAGCACCCCGATAAGGCTAACGCTCAGTCCCAGGTTCTGGCTGCCGAAGAGGGGCAGGAAGGTCATGGTGCAGGCCATGCTGAAACCGAGGGCGATGCGGAAGAAGAAGACCCCCTTCATGATATTGCTCTTCCTTAAGCCGTCGAGAATGGAACCCTGTTTTTCGCCGACGAACCTCTTGGCGACTTCGGGCAGGAAAATGATAGTGGCAATCAGGCCAATCAGGCAGAGCGCGGACATCACCAGGAAGGTGGTGGTGGCGCTGAAGAGGTCGGTGAGCACGCCACCGAACAGCGGCCCCAGGCTCATGCTGCTGAAGAGGATGGCGTTAAAATGCCCCATCCACTTACCCTCCTGGCCCTTGGGCGTGATATCGCCGAGGTAAGCCTCGGCAATGGGCAGATGCATCGAGGCGCCGACGCCCTGAAAAATGCGCACCACTATCAACTGGAGGGGAGTTTGCGCCCAGATGAAGCCGAGCGAGGCAACGGTCAGGATGGTGAGGCCCAGGCAGAGAAATATCTTGCGCCCAAAGCGGTCAGAGAGCCGGCCCATGATGGGCAGTGCCACCAGGAGCGTCAGGCTGAAGCCGGCATTAATAAAGCCGATTTCAAGGGCGCTGGCCCCCATCTGGTCGGCGTAGATGGGCAGCAACGGCACTACTATGCCGAACCCCAGCATGGAGATGAGCATGGTAGAGACCAGTACGAAAAAGGCTTTCTTATCCATAGAAAATAACGCTGAATGCCCGGCTTGGCGTTGGTATTTTTCTCGCTTGGGCACTAGCTAAATAACAAGCTATTCTAGCAGCAAAACAATGAGGTGTGCAAACGGCTCTGGTCTTACGCTAAGGTTCCAGCTCTTCAGGGGCCTCTTTTTCTAACAGGCTGGGAGCCTGGACCTGAGCCCCCCAGGAGGGGATGGGGTATCTTATACCCCCCTTATGAAGCCCTTTTAAGCCCCGTAAAACCTTGTCCGCACCTATGGCGGGCAGGGCAATGACCATCTCGTCGTCCTGCGCCTGTCCGTATCGGCGCTCGGCGTAGGAGGGCAGAGCGATAGAGGGCTTGGCGGTAAGGTAGCAGCGGGCGATGGCGTCGGAGCAGGAAGATTCGCCGACGCAGTGGAAGGGCAGGGACTCAAAATCCTCCCACTGCATAGCCGCTACCAGCATAAAGATTTGAGCCGGGTTGCCGTAGATTAAGACTATATCGGGCTCGAATTTGTTGCCGGCTAGCGGGGCGACGGCAACCGCCTTATATTTCCCGGCAGGCAAGCGGGGCACCGCTTTTTCGTGCTGGCTGGCGTCGCGGGCGGTCTTATACATTATGCCCGATAGGGTCTTGCCCTCCATTAGCTCTGGGGGCGGCTCAGCTAACCCGATTATGGAAGCGCAAACCGGTGAGCCCAGTTCGTCGGCGGTGGCTCCCAGTGTCCAGCCGTGAACCCTGGCCAGTGTAATCAACTGGCACATTCTCGGCTTATGCTCCAGCCTTCGTATCCCCTTGACCTTATCCAGGGCATCAGCCGAGGCGAATAGCTTGAAGGCAAGGGGAAAAGTCCTCAGCCTAAGATAGCTGTCGAATGCCCTGGCGGTATCTGCCCACTTCCGCATGTTTTTCCCTGTCTAGTGCAGGCGCTGCTGCAAATTGAGCAGCTTGCCTTCCAGGTATAGCTTTACCGCTTCGTCAATAGTCTTGATGTCGGTGACGATGGTTTCGATACCGCGGCTGGTCATATTCTCGTATGCCCCCCAGCCCATCCCGCCAGCGATGAGCACCTTACAGTCAGCGATAGCTTCCGCCATGCTGGCATGTCTCGATTGGGCTCCCGCCCCGAAACCATGCCTCTCCCCGGGGGCGGTATCATCATGGTGTTGACCGGCAAAAGATTGGTGCCCCGTTTTATCCCGCTTCTCCTTGTCCACAACCTCACCGTCTTCGGTTGTTACCACTACGTAGTAGGGTGCTCTCCCGAAGTGCTGGCTTATGGTAGTGCCATCCTCGCTGATGACGGCAATCTTCATCGTGCCTTCCTCCCGTTAACTAACTTAACTCTTAGTTTAACATAACACAGGTGTCGTGTACCACCTTGAAGTTGTTATCGCGGCAGAAGGTGATGGCGGCGTCGCTCTCCGAGCCGGGTTGAAGCCATATATTGTCCAACCCCAGCTTTTTACACTCTTTAAGGATAGACTCGGTTACCTTGGGTGGCACGACAAAGTCGACGACATCGACCTTGACGGGGACATCGGCCAGGCTGGGGTAGCACTTGACCCCTTCGATTTCCTTCAGGTTGGGGTTGACCGGGTAGACCTCGTAGCCGCGTTTGGTCAGGTTCTTAAATATCCGGTTGCCGTACTTCTCCGCGTTATCGGTGGCGCCGATTACGGCGAACTTCTTTTTAGCCATGAATTCTTTAATGAGCTCTTCCATAGCGACCCCCTTATTTCCGGCGGAAGTACGACTTGGTCATGCGCACTATCCAACTCCAGTGCAGAATTATATGCACAATCACTATAACCGTCAGGGCAATAGCGGCCCGACTGTGCATAGTGAGCCAGACATCTCTCGACAATAAGAAAGTGGCGCTGCCCCGAGTGCCATGGGGTAAAGCCAGCCAGAGGACAAAGCCGGATACCACCTGTACCAAAGCCATCAGCGCCATAACCAGGGCGATGAGGTAGTTTAGCGTGGCTTTCCTCAATTCAATCCTTAAAGGCTGTCTGCCAGCTCTTTGCCTTTGGGCGATAGTTCGTATTTATCGCCCTTGGCATCAGTCAGTCCCGCCTGCTCCAACTCGCGCAGTCCGCTTCTCACCCGGAACACGGGAAGCCCGCTTGCCTTGGCGATTTCTTCCGCCGAACACGGGCCTGCCTTGAGGGCAACGAGCATCTTACCCCCGGATACGGTTGGTTTACCATCAGGGCTAATGCAAGCCATGTTTACCTCCTAATTATACTACAGCTTTTTCCGGCAGAGGTACCAGTCAACACACTCGTACCCCTCTTTCAGCCGCTCCTCGGCCATCTCCTGGGTGTTGGGCGGGGGCACCACCACCTTATCCCCCGGCCTCCAGTTGGCCGGTGTCGCCACGCCGTTGGCATCGCTGGTCTGCAGGGCGTCTATGATGCGCAGTATTTCGTCCATATTCCGCCCCGTGGTCAGCGGGTAATAGAGTATGGTTCGGATAACCTGCTTGTCGTCGATGATGAAGACGCACCTGACGGTCTCGGTCTTGCTCTGGCCGGGGTGGACCATGCCGTAGGCGGTAGATACCTCTTTATTCAGGTCGGCGATAATGGGGAAGGGTATCTTCACCTTCGTTTTCTCTTCCACGTTGCGCGCCCAGGCGATATGCGAGGACACGCTGTCGACGCTCAAGCCCAAAAGCTCCACGCCGCGTTTCTGTAGCTCGGGGTAGATTTCGGCAAAGGCGATAAACTCGGTGGTGCATACCGGGGTGAAATCGGCGGGGTGGGAAAAGAGAATGAGCCAGCTGCCCTTGTAGTCATCCAGCTTGAGCACTCCGTGGGTGGTCACCGCCTCGAAGGACGGTGCCGCTTGCCCCAGTCGGGGCAGGCTGGGCGCTTGTTCCTTGACTTCTTCCATTACTTGCCTCCTTGTTTGTTAAAAAAGCGTTAGCTAAAACCTACTTCCTTGTGTCTTTGGGCGATGGTAGCCGCCAGTTTTTCCAGAGCCTTGAAGTCGGCTTGGCGGGGGAGTCCTTTACATAACACTGGTTCCAGCACTTCCACCTTGAGGTTGGGAATCATCGCCGCCAGTTGCTCCACGGCTTTGCCGCCCCACCCGTAGGAGCCGATGATAGAGACAAATTTTACCTTAGGTCTCAGGGCATTGGCTAAGAAGGCGGCATAGACGACATTGGGGTGGGGTCCCACCAGGATGGTAGGGGTGCCGATAACGATGGTAGCCGCATCCACCAACGCCATAGCCAGTTTGCCGATGTCGGTCACGGTGAGGTCGAACTGTTTTACGGTAACCCCGTTCTCGGCCAGGGCCTCGACGAAGTGCTCCACCATCTGGCGGGTGCTGCCGTGCATTGAGATATAGGGCAGCACCACGATGTTCTTGGGCTTGTCGAAGACCCAGCTGTTATAGGCGGTGACGATGAACTCCGGTTTGTCGTACATCGGCCCGTGACTGGGGGCGATGATATCGATTTCGTATTCTTTTACTTTGGCCAGGTTCTTCTCGATGATGGCGTGGAAGGGCATCATTATCTCGGCGAAATAGCGCTTGGCGGCTTCGTAGACCCGTCTCTCGTCGGTCACATAAAGGTCGGTGGTGGCCAGGTGGGAGCCGAAAAAGTCGCAGGAGAAGAGGATTTTGTCCTCTTTAAGATAGCTGACCATTGTCTCCGGCCAGTGCACCCAGGGGGTATAGATGAACTCCAGCGTCCTGTCCCCCAGCGAGATAGTCTCCTTGTCGGCTACGGTCTGGAACCTCTCCTCCGGTATCATGAGCAGGTCAACCAGCATATCCTTGCACTTCGGCGTGCAGACCACCTTGGCTTGGGGGTATTTCTCCACCATCTGGGCTATAGCCCCCGAATGGTCCTGCTCGGCGTGGTTGGCGATGATGTAGTCCAGGCTCTTTATCTTAAGCTCGTCCAGGTGCTCGATGAGCACCTCTTTCATGGTAGGGTCGACAGCGTCGATGAGGGCTGTCTTTTTGTTCCCCTTGATTAGATACGAGTTATAGCTTGTGCCGTCGGGGAGGGGGATCAAGGCGTCGAAGAGCCTCCGGTCCCAGTCGATAGCCCCCACCCAGTAAATCCCCGGCTTTATCTCTTTCGGTTTCATCTTAATGTCCTTTTTAGCTCTCCTCTTCTTTTAGCAGGTCGCTGAAGACTTCGGTATGGTAGATTTCGTGGTCTCTGATGCGGAAGAGGAGCTTTTTCAGGTCGGGGTCTTTTAGCTTCTTGGCGGCTTTATCGTAGCCCTCGGCTACTTCTTTCTCTATCTTGATGTCGGAGCGCAGCATATCGGCCATCTTTTTAGAACGGTCAACCTTGGTGTGCTCAATTAGGAGAGTGCCTCCACCATCAACCACCTCCTCAGCCAGCCAGCCCAGGTGCTGCATCTCGTTGATGGCCTGGTCTTCCAGCTCCTTTTTGGCCTCGGCGTCGGTGGCCAGATATGATTGCAGCATGTACTGCAGGATGACGGTGTATTCGTGCTCGATGCCCCAGTTAAGAACCTGGGTGGTCTCATCTTGGTGGCTGCCCCTTATATCTTTGGCTCCTTCTTTCTTCGCTTTATCTACGAAGTGCTGGAAATCACCGCGGTGAGATTCTTCGTCAGACAAGATGCGCTTGAGTAGCCTTTTTATCTTTTGGTCATCAATAGCTTTGATGTGCTCTTTGTAGAGTTTGATGGCGTCTTCTTCCAGCAGCACGTCGTTGGCCATCCATTCCGGCACCGCCTTGCCGCCCATACGCATATTCCCCCGCTCGAGGCTGGGGGTGCCGCCCAATTCGACGATGGTCTCGGCCAGCCAGTCCAGGTGGCGCATTTCCTCTCTGGCGAGGGCTTCAATTTCGCAGGACATTTCGCCTTCGCCCATGCCATAGGCATGAGTCAGATACTGGATGATGCCAGCATGCTCACCTTCAATGTCTTTATTTAGTAGGTCAACAATTTCCTTTTTGTCCATTACTCCTCCTCGATTATTATTTATGGCTGTTTCTTATCGTTGCCCGTCAGTTCCGCCCACTTTTCCTTGCCCAGGCATTGCGGCGCTGAGGTGCACCACTCGATGCAGGAGGGCACCTTTTCTTTGTAGACGTACTGCTTACAGTTAGGGCATTTTACCCGCATCTCGTCGGAGAAGATTTCGACCTCGGCACCGCAGTTAGGGCACTTATGCACCGAGATCCGCAGGTTGCGCATATCCTGTCCCGGGCATTTGCTATACACGACCACTACTCCTCTATTTTCTCGAACTCGCTCTTGGCGGCTCCGCAGACGGGGCAGACCCAGTCATCGGGAATCTTTTCGAAGGGCGTGCCCGGGGCTATCCCGCCGTCGGGGTCTCCCAGTTCGGGGTCGTAGACATATTCGCAGACGGTGCACTGGTATTTAGCCATTTTAGCGCCTCCCTCCTTTTGTTCGGCGATATAGCTGGGGGCGGTCTTGGGGGTGGTGCCCCGCTTGACCTGGTGGTAGTAGGCGTAGGTCATCGGCTCGCCTTCCCCGATAACCTCCGCCCCCACCAGCTCCCCGATAAAGATGCTGTGCGTTCCCGCATCCACCTCTTGAAGCAGTTTGGCTTCCAGGTAGGCCAGGGTGTGGTCGGTGACTATCGGCGCCTTGGTTACGCCTGTCTTATGGTTGATACCCTTGAATTTGTCAATGTCCCGCCCGGATTTAAAGCCGAAGTGCCCGATAAAAGCCAGAGGCGTATCCTGGGCAAGTATGGAGGCGGTAAATACCTTGCTTTCCCTGATATATTCGTAGGTCAGGTTGGTCTTATTGATGCTGACGGCGATGGTGGGGGGTTGGGAAGTAATCTGAAAGACGGTGTTGGCCACCTGCCCGTTGAGCTTTTTGCCCTTATTGGAGCTTACGATGTAAAGGCCGTAGCCCAGCTTATATAGAGCCTTAAGGTCCATTTCTCACCCCTTACATCAGGTCTTTTTCGCTGTCTTCGATAGCCCTCTTCAGTTCCGTCGCCAGCTGGGGTGGCAGACCGACGATATCGACGTTGAGGAAACCCCTGACTATAGTAGCGGTGGCTTCGTTTCGGGTCAACCCCCGCGCCATCAGGTATTCCACTTCCTCTTCGGCAATCTTGCCCACGGCGGCTTCGTGGGAGAGGT
>CAZPLG010000025.1:0-13356 GCA_964587415.1 uncultured Dehalococcoidales bacterium
CAGGGCACCATCAACGGCTACGGCGAGCGCTGCGGCAACGCCAACCTCTGCTCGATTATACCGGCATTAAAGCTAAAGATGGGCATCGACTGCGTCACCGACAAGCAGCTGGCGCAGCTGACCGAGGTCGCCCGCTACGTCAGCGAAGCCGCCAACCTCAGCCCCAACCCGTTTTTGCCCTACGTCGGCGCCAGCGCCTTCAGCCACAAGGCCGGCTATCACATGGCGGGCATGACCAAATGGGACCAGGCCTACCAGCACATCGACCCGGGAAAGGTGGGCAACCGCCAGAGGACGGTAGTCTCCGAGCTATCAGGCAAACGCAACATCATCTATAAAGCCAAAGAGCTGGGGTTGAAGCTCTCGTCGCAGTCCAAGGATGCGCAAAAGCTGCTGCAGCAGGTCAAGCTGCTGGAGAGCCGCGGCTTTCAGTACGAGAACGCCGAAGCCTCTTTCGAGCTTTTAATTCAGCGGGCGAAGCCCGATTACCAACCCCCCTTCGAGCTGGTCGACTTCATGGTGGTAGTGGAAAAGAGGCGGCGTCCCCCCAGCCAGGGAAACCCCGAGGAACTGCTCTCCGAGGCTATGGTCAAGGTCAGGGTAAACAAAAAGATAATGCATACCGTCGCCGAGGGCAACGGCCCCGTCAACGCCCTCGATCAGGCGCTGCGCAAGTCGCTAATCCAGTTCTACCCCAGCATCGCCACCGTCAGGCTGGTCGACTACAAGGTCCGCATTCTGGAAGAAACCATCGGCACCAGCGCCCAGGTCAGGGTGCTTATCGAGTCCACCGACGGGGAAGAGGTGTGGCGGACGGTCGGCGGCTCACCCAACATCATCGAAGCCAGCTGGCTGGCTCTGGCCGATAGCCTGGAATACTGGTTACTCAAGCAGAAAGGGAACTAAAAATGAACGAGATTAAGGTAACCTGGGGACTGGTCTGGGCTATATGGTGGCGGTTTACCCTCATCAGCCTGGGGGTATGGTTCATAGTCTGGATTATTGCGGTGATAGTCGCCTTTTCGCTGGGCACCGCCTTTATGCCCTGGTAACCTGCCGACAGTCAAGAATACTGAGCATTAAAACAAAGGGGGAAAAATGGGGCGAAAAATTCTGGCAATGTCTATGGTGCTGGTTATGCTCCTCGCCTTCAGCGCCTGCGGCGGAGAAACGCTGCCCACGGCAGAGCAGATAATTGACGGCGCCATCCAAGCGCAGGACGACATACGAACCTACGAATTCGAAATGGATATGACCATGGATATGGCCGGCGAGGCTGAGGGCGAAGCCTTTGAAGCGACTATAGGGATGGACTACAGCGGCGCTCTGGACACTGACAACAAAGAGATGAGGATGACGGTGACGGCCAGCGCCGTAGCCACCGGGGAAGAGGAAGCAGAGACGGCACTGGAGGCATATCTCGTTGACGGTACCGGATACTCCAAGACAATCGCCCCGGGAACAGAACCCGAGTGGGAGGTGGACGAATTTTCCGAGGAGGAGTGGGAGGAAACCTGGGAGGGAATAGTCGAAGTGCTGAGCCTGTCTGCGCCTCAGCTGGAACTTCTCGAAGCCGCCGAAGCCGAGGTCATCGGCAGTGAGACGGTAAAAGGCGTAGACTGTTACGTGCTCAGGCTTACCCCGAATATAAAGCAGCTATGGGATACAATTATGCAACAGGCCACAATGGGTTTTGGCGGAGGGTTGGGATTGCCCGAATTTACCGAAGAAATCTTTAACAAAGCCTCCTACAGCCTCTCCGTGGAGCAATGGGTGGCCAAGGACACCTACTTCCTGATGAAGGTAGAGATAGATACAACCATAGAGCTGACCGCCGAGGCGATGCAGGTGACCGAAGGTGAAATGACCATAGATACCACCCTGACCATGCTGGTGTATAACTATAATCAGCCGGTTTCTATCGAGCTGCCCCCGGAGGCTGAAGAGGCCGTAGAGTATTAAGCGCCCATATCCAGTTACTTATTCCAGATATCCAGGCTCAGGTACTTCCACCCCGCATCCGCCAGCACCGCCACGATATTACCCTCGCCTATCTCCTTAGCCGTCTTTATAGCCTGATAGGTCGTCGCCCCCGAAGATAGGCCGGTAAAGATACCTTCCTCTTTTAACAGACGGCTGGTCGCCTCCGCCGCCTGCTGGCTGCTCACCATCGTCTTCTCGGCGATAATGGACTGGTCCCAGAAAGGCGGCAACGCCTCCCCCAGACATTTTAAGCCCTGAATTTCATCGCCCGGTGGCGGCTCGAGGCCGATGACCTTGATATTGGGGTATTTCTCCTTCAAGCGCTGGGCGACACCGATAACAGTGCCCCCCGTGCCGATGCCGGCAATGAGGACATCAACCCTGTCGTAGGGAAAGTCGTCTAGTATCTCGACGGCGGTAGTCTCGTAGTGGGCCAGCGGGTTAGCCGGGTTGGAGAACTGGTCGGGCATAAAGTACTTCTTGTCTTTAGCCGCTATCTCCGTCGCCCGGGCGATAGCCGCCCCCATCCCTAATTCCCCCTTGGTCAGGATAAGCTCGGCGCCGTTAATCTTAAGCAGCTGCCGCCTCTCCATACTCATGCTTTCGGGCATGACGATGGTGACCTTATAGCCCTTCTGACGTCCCAGCCAGGCCAGGGCGATGCCGGTGTTGCCGCTGGTGGCTTCGATAATAGTCTTGTCTTTGGTCAGCTCGCCGCTCTGCTCCGCCTTCTCTATCATGTACTTGGCCACGCGGTCCTTGATGCTGGCGCTACCGCCCGGGTTCTGCCCCTCCAGCTTGACCATGATTTTTACCTTTTTGGTGGGGCTCATCCTTTGCAGTTCAATGAGTGGGGTATGTCCCACGGCGTCGACGATATTTTTAAAATACATCTTTCTACCCTTCTATCCTTTAATTACTCCTATTGGTTTAGTTCTCACTACCTTGCGCGAGATGCCCGCCTGATGAGTTATTTCAACCACCTCGCTTACGTCTTTATAAGCCTGCGGCGCTTCCTCAGCCAGCGAAGCCATGCTCTCCGCCTTGACCGTGATGCCCTGGGCAGCCAGCGAGCGGGCGACGTCGGCACCCTTCAGGCTGCGCTTGGCGGCTCCCCGCGACATCAAGCGGCCCGCGCCGTGGCAGGTCGAGCCGAAGGTCTCGGCCATAGCCACCTCGGTGCCCAGGGCGACGAAGGAGTAACGCCCCATATCCCCGGGGATGAGCACCGGCTGGCCTATCGCCCGATAGGCTTCGGGGATATCGGGGTGTCCCGCAGGAAAAGCGCGGGTCGCCCCCTTGCGGTGGACGCAAAGCTCCTCTGGCTTGCCATTTATATCATACTTTTCTATCTTGGCGATATTATGGCAGACATCGTAAATCTGCCTCATCCCCAATTCCGCCTGGCTTTTATTAAAGACGCGGGCGAATGACTCCCTGGCCCAGTGCAGGATGAACTGGCGGTTGGTCCAGGCGTAGTTAGCCGCGCCAGCCATCGCCGCCAGGTAGTCCCTGCCCTCAGGTGATTCTATAGGAGCGCAGGCAAGCTGGCGGTCGGGCAGGTTGATACCGTATTTCTTTACCGCCTGCCCCAGTATGTCCACATAGTCGGAGCAAATCTGGTGCCCGAAGCCCCGAGAGCCGGTGTGTATCAGCACGAGCACCTGACCTAAATCCTCGATACCCATAACTTTAGCGGCATCGCCATCGTAAATTTCGTCCACAACCGCCACCTCCAAAAAATGGTTGCCCGAACCCAGCGTCCCCAGTTGCGGCAAACCCCGCTTCTTGGCCTTATCGCTGACCTTGTCGGCTCTGGCTCCCTTCATGCAGCCCGACTCCTCGGTGGCGACAACATCCTCGGGCAGCCCGTAGCCCCTCTCCACCGCCCAGCGGCTGCCCGCCATCATGACCTCGTCCAGCTCCTTCTTGCTGGCCTTTATCTTGCCCTCCGAGCCCAACCCGGAAGGGATGTTGTTGAAAAGCTCGATAACCAACTGCTCTATCCTGGCTCTTACCTCCGTCTCGGTAAGATTAGTCCGCACCAGCCTGACGCCGCAGTTAATATCGAAGCCGACGCCACCTGGCGATACCACCCCGTCCTTCACCCGGGTCGCCGCCACCCCGCCGATGGGGAAGCCGTAGCCCCAGTGAATATCGGGCATCGCCAGCGAGTAGCGAACGATGCCGGGCAGAAAAGCCACGTTGGCCACCTGGTCGAAGGCGTGCTCCTCCCAGATGTGGTCGAGCATGGACTCGCTGGCAAAGATACGACCGGGCACCGACATGCCCTCCTTATAGCTGGTCGGTATCTCCCAGCGATAGTCATCTATCTTTTTGACTATTGCCTTCCAGCGTGAAGCCATTATAACCTCGCCTAAATATCGAACAGCACCTGTATGCGGTAGCCTTTATTCTTTTCGATTTTGAGCATGTGGTAGGTGGTGCCTTTGACCCCCGTCTTTAGCTCGTGCCTGGCGCTATCCGCCTTTTCGCCATAGCCCTTAGCTTTGAGATGGCTATTATTCAGCTCGAGAATGTCAAAGCGTTTGAAGAGGATGCCCTCGGTGTCGAAGTAGTAGACCAGCTCGTTGAGCCAGTCCACCAGCAGGCTTTCCTGGTCGCTGGCGGTCAGTTCTATGTCGCGGTGCAGCGCTTCATCCACGTCGCCGAGATTGGTTATCAGGCTGAATAAGCCCTTAGCCGCGTTGGCGAACGCCTGCTTCAGGTCGGTGCCGTAGGCGATAATGCCGACGTCGGCGGTATGGTCTAAGACTTCGAATTCTTTCGTCATTTGAAAAGTAAATTATAGCACAATAGTTTGGGGTGATAAACACAAACCCTTTGAGCCTTTTAGGGCTATCTAGTATAATGTATATAACAAAGTAGGTAATCATGAATTTAGAGAGCGAAGGCAACCATATCAAGAGCGCCCGCGAGATAGCCATGGAAAAGGTGGCTGAGATGGGCGAGGTGACCGAGGAAGAGCGCCTGCGGTGGAAGTATGTCCCCGAAGGAGAAAAGCTGGCGGCTAAATACATGAATAAAGACCTCAACTTGGCCGCCGAGTTGGACAAATACGATAAGGCGGTAATCGGATATATCAAGGCGGGAGCCAGCGACATACTGCTCAGGAACATCGACCTGCCCGCCAGCGACCTTGCCCTTAAGAACAGCAAGAAGGCGATGGAGGGCATAAAAACCCTCAAGAAAGACAAAGTAGCCGTGGAAAACGTCTTCAGCAAGATAAGGAATATCTTCAGCCACTACAACGAGCAGGGCGAGCCGCAGCGGCGGCAGGCTTACGAGCAGCTCAAGGCTGAGTTCGGCGCCAAGGTACAGGAGGCGCTCAAGCAGCAACTGGGCACGGCGGCGAACATGAAAATAGACATCGAAAACCAGCCTCAGTTCCAGGAAGAGTGGCGGCGGATACAGTCGCAGTTCGACGCGCAATACCGCACCCTGCTCAACGAATACAAGCAGGAGCTAGCGGCGATAGATTAGGGAATAATTATGGATAGTGAAGACGAGAGAATTAAGGAAGCCGTCAAACACACCGAAATCCTGAGGCCGCCCAAGCGGAGCCTGGCTACCTTCGGCACGACCAACGTCTATTATTACCTGGTCACCGAGCCGGCCTACTCCGAACTGGTCAAGGGCACCGCCGAGACGGTGATTAGAGAAGGCAGGGTAATCGCCGAAAGGCCCAAGATTGTAACCCCCCTCTACCTCTCCCACCTGGAGGGTTTTAGCCTGGAGGCGAAGAGATATCTGGATAGCCTCATCCGGACTTTCGGCTCTCACGCCCCGGGGCTGTTTTACACCTACAAGAACGAGCCTAAGGGGCTCAACATCGTCTCCGATAACCTGCTGGCGGTGGTGGACAAGCTCAACCGCGAGATTGATAAGCGCGGCGACCCGCTGGCTTCCATAATTAGAGGACAGGATGAGCTCTGGGATGTGTCGCTGATGAAGTTCATCTACGAAATGACCCGCAGCTCTTTGCCCGACAACCTGATGCAGATGGAGACCAGGGGCCTTCTGGACATGGACGCCAGGGGCGTCCCCGCCGACGCCAGGGTCAGGATTGAGGAACTTTTCAAGATGGTCGCCAGGGGCGACCTCGACCCCGGCGAGCTGAAGAGCGAGCTTGACCGCTGGGGGCTTTTCGAGGAATACGAGGACAGGTTCCTGGCTATATTCAAGAAGAGCCGAAGGTAAGTCATCGCATGGAAGACGAAATGGTAAGAGTAAGACCCCCCAGCGAGGCCAACAGCCTGCTGCTGCCGGTAACCTTCGGCTGCTCTCATAACACGTGCACCTTCTGCGGCACCTATTCCGACGTCAAGTTCCGCGTCAGGCCGCTGGAGGACATCAAGCGCGACATCGACGAGGTGGCCAAGAATTATAGCTGGAGCCTGCGGCGGATATTCCTGGAGAACGGCGACGCCCTTATCGCCCCCCAGCGACGGCTGGTACCGGTACTGAAATACCTCAAGGAGAAGTTCCCCAACCTGGAGAAAATCGGCACCTACGCCACTCCCCAGTCCGGGTTGATAAAGAGCGTCGAGGAGCTTAAAGAATTACACGAGCTGGGGTTGACCATCGCCTACCTGGGCGTGGAAACCGGAGACGAAGAGCTGCTCAAAAAGATCGACAAGGGGGCGACCTACGACCAGATAGTCGAGGCGGGCAGGAAGATAAAGCAGGGAGGCATCACCCTCTCGGTCACGGTGATACTGGGGCTGGGGGGCCCCGAAGGCTCGGAGAAACACGCCCTGGGCACCGCCAAAATCCTAACCGACATCGACCCCGACTTCGCCGGCGCCCTGACTCTTATGCTCGTCCCCGGCACCGCGCTCCACAAGGACTGGGAAGAGGGCAGGTTCGAGCTTATCACGCCACTTCAGTCTCTGGCCGAGCTTAAGATGATAATAGAGAACGTCAAACTGACTGACTGTTTCTTCACCGCCAACCACGCCTCCAATTATTTACCCATCAAGGCCAGACTGCCCAAGCAAAAGGCGGCGATGCTCAAGCTCATCGACGAAGTACTGGAAAGCAAAGACATGTCCCGTCTCCGCCCCGAGTTCTTGCGGGCGCGATAGTTGACTTGGAAAAATGAACAAGGGGGGATATATAGTGGAATACTTAATTCAATTTCAATACAAAGGCGAAGGCGACTTGAGGCCGATGGACTATGCAGTGAACGATGAGGAAATCCTGGCACCCGATGGTAAAACCGTACCTATTCCAAACGTAGGAGATAGCGTTACTTTAACAAGCGGCGGTACGCCGAAGTCTTATAAGGTAGTGACAAGACATTTCGGCTATGCTGGCAATCATTGCTATATAAACATTGTCGTCACTGATATTTCAGATAAGGACAGGGCAGCTCGCTTAAAGGAATAATTGTTGAATTAAGGAAGGACGGCTGATTTGAAGATTACGCAAATCGAAGCCAGGGACCTTGCCGAAGCCTGGTTTCTCTGCCTGCGCCAGACGCTGACCGAGGGTTACGACTACAAGATTGACCGCGGCAGCTACAAGGGCCAGTATCGCAAGGAATTGGATTTCGTCGCCGTCCAGATTATGAACCCCGCCACCAGACCCCTCGTCCCCACCACCCCCCAGGGCGTGCCCCCGCCTACCTCCATGGAATACATCGACGACTACCTGCCCTATCTCATGACCGCCCACAAAAGGAAAGGCGAGCAGTACACCTACGGCCAGTACCTGGAAGAGCAGATACCCAAAGTCATCGAGATGTACAAGAACGACGGCTACGACACCAACCAGGCTTTTATGGCCGTGGGCGGCAAGGAGTCCATCACGTTGGACGACCCACCCTGCCTGAGAGCCATAGACACTCGAATTCGCGATAACAAGCTGAAGTTCGTCGTCTATTTCAGGTCGTGGGACTTATGGGCCGGCTTTCCCTCGAACCTGGCCGCCATCCAGCTACTTAAAGAATATATGGCCAGCGAGATCGGCGTTGAAGACGGCGAGATTCTAGCCCTGAGCAAAGGCTTGCACCTCTACGAATATTCATGGGAACTAGCCCGCGCTACCGCCAGACTGTAGGAGGTTATAGAGATGAAAGACATCGTATCCCAGGAAGTATTCGCCAAGTTCCCCAGCTATATTCGGGGAGTGGTCATCGCCCGCGGAGTTGATAACCACGGCGAGAAGCCGAAGCTGATTGAGATGTTAAGCGAAGTGGTAGCCAAAGCGACTCAGGACGAGTCCCTGCAGCAGATTAAGGCCCACCCCCGCATCGCCAGCTGGCGGCAGGCTTACACCGACTTCGGCACCAACCCCAACAAGTTCTACTGCTCCATCGAGTCGCTGGGGCGGCGGGCGCGGCGGGGCGACCAGCTGCCTTATATCAACACCCTGGTAGCCCTCTTTAACTATTTCTCCCTGAAGCACATGGTGCCCAGCGGCGGCGACGACCTGAAGTTGGCTGACGGCGACCTCCGCCTCACGCTGGCTAAGGGCGACGAGCCCTTTACTCCCCTGAACTCTGACGTAGTGGAATATGCTCCTGCGGGCGAGGTAATCTATGTCGATAACAGCCGGGTAATGTGTCGGCGCTGGAACTGGCGGCAGGGCGACCATACCAAGCTCATGCCGGAGACGTCTGACGTAGCGATAAACGTGGACTGCCTGCCCCCGGTGGCTAAGGGTGAAGCCGGCGCCATAACCGAAGAGCTGGCTGGTTTAGTCAAAGAATTCTGCGGCGGCGAGGTAAAATTCCTGCTGCTCGATGCCGCCAATAACGAAGCGGAGATATAAACTAAGCGCTAATCGCTATAGAAGGTCAGCACGATACTCTTGGGGCCTATTTTCAGCGCCGCCACGGGCTGGGACTCACAGGTAAGAACCTCGGTGCAATCGAACTCCTCGTGGAGCATTTTTACCAGCTTCTTGGCTTCTTTAGACGTAACGGTGTGCTCCACCAGGAAATGCATTTTATCACCGGGCTTTGACCTCCGCCGAGCTATCTCTACCAGGTATTTTAGCGCCTTGGGCCGCGTCCTCACCCTGGTCACCGGTTCCACCGTCCCTATTGAGGGAGGTATTTCGGCAATGGGCTTTATACTGAGCATAGTACCCATCAAAGCATTCGCCCGGCCAATACGCCCACTCTTAGCCAGATAGGAAAGCGTGTCGAAGAGGACAATACAGCTCAACTTGTCCTTGACCTCGCTGGCAGCTTTGATGACCTGGGCCAGGTCTTTGCCCTCGGCGGCGGCTCTGGCCGCCGCCAGCACTATCATGCCGAAACCGCCCACCGTCGTCCTGGAGTCGAATACCTCTACCCTGACACCGGGCAGCTCTTTTTCGGCCATCTGCTTAGACTGAGTGGCGACATCAAAGCACGCGCTCAGGCCCGACGATATCGTTATGCTGAGAATACCCTCCATCTTATCCTGAGCCAGCTTGCGGTAAAGGTTGAGGTAATCGGCGGGCGGCGGCGCGGAAGAGCTGGGGAACTTATCCGCTTTATTGACCAAATCGAAAAGTTGCGACGCCTCTTTCAGGTCTATGCCGTCCCGGTAGCTCTTATCTTCAAAAACAGTTATCAAGGGGACCATGGTAATCCCGTATTGCTTAATAAGGTCTTCGGGCATGGAAGCCGCCGTATCAGCAACTACGCCTACTTTTCTCATGGCTGTCACCTCCAGAATATTTCAGTGGGATATAGGGTGGGATAAATATCAAGCCGTGTCCGGGGACGCGGCTTTAGCGCTATCGCTTATGCCCATAAGCGTACTGACCGCCAGGGAAAAGTCCTGCCACTCCACCAGCCTCTTGGACAGGAACTGCCGTCCCTTGTCGGTTATCTTGTAGTACCTCCGGGAACGGCGTTCGGTAGTCCGCTGCTGCCAGCTCTTCACCAGCCCCTTGATTTCCAGGCGCTGGAGGGCGGGGTAGATGGTGCCCCCCTTGAGCTTGAGATAGCCGGTAGTCCTTTTCTCCAGTTCCTTGATGATGTTATAGCCGTAGGTCTGCACTTCGTTGATTAGATAGAGGAGTGCGGTTTCGGTGACGCCCTTCTTCAGCTGTTCTACGTACTGTCTCTTCATGGAACTGTCGTTTACCGACTATATAGTATTACTACCCATTTTGTCATTGAAAAGCCGAATTGTCAATACATCGTCAGAAACAGCCCTAGTCTTTAATTCTTATATGGAGGTAGAGGTCGCCCGATTTTTTGCCCTTCTTGTTGCCCATGCCCTTGAGCCTGATTTTTGTCCCCGACTTGATGCCCGCCGGAATCTTGACCACCAGCTTCTTCTGGCGCCCGTTCCTTTTGTAGGTGACCTGTCCTTCACCCCCCTTTTCCGCCTCCACGTGGGAAATCTCAAGCTCGAGGTGCTTATCGAGCACGACCGGCGGCTCAAGGTCGACCCCGAAAAGCCGCTTCAGGGCAAAGCGGCTCATCCTGGCCGCCACCTTGTTAACCTGTCTCTCCAGCCAGCCCGGCTTATAGGTGGAGACTTTGGTATTATAGGGGTAGGATTGATAGGCGAAGCCCCTCCCCCCGAAGAACATATTATTAAGAAAGTCGGCGTCGAACCTGAGCCCGGCCTGGGCGAACATACGGTTCAGCTCCTCGTAGGTAGCGCGGTTGGAGAAGGTCTGGCGGAAGATATCCTGCTGGGAATAGCCGGCGCCGGCGAACTGCCCCTTGCCGGCGAGGTCGTACTGCCGCCTTCTGTTCTCGTCGCCGAGCACGCCGTAAGCCTCGTTTATCTCCTTAAAGCGCTGGGCGGCTTCCTGCTCCCGGCCGGGGTTGGTGTCGGGGTGATGCTTAAAGGCGAGCTTCCGGAAAGCTTTCTTTATCTCCGCCTGGCTGGCGTTCTCGGGGACGCCCAGAATCTGGTAATAATCTTTCATCTTTTCTAAAAACTTAACATCGGGGTACGATTAGGGTTATTATAGCACGGGGAGAGATGGGTGATTAAACGACTACGGAGGTTATAGATGGAACAGATTGATGCCGTAGCCGGGATGGTCCTAGAATCGAAGAGGCTGGTGGTCTTTACCGGGGCGGGTGTCAGCACTGAATCGGGCATCTCTGATTTTCGCAGCCCCGGGGGAATTTGGGGCCGCTTCGACCCCGGTGAGCTTAACTACCAGACATTTATGGCCAGCGAGGGAGGCAGAGAAAAATACTGGCAATTCTCGCGGGCGCTCTGGCCTGAGATAGCCTCCGCCCAACCCAACCCAGGCCACATCGCTATTGCCGAGCTCCATGATATGGGCAAGCTGGACTGTGTCATTACCCAGAATATCGACAACCTGCACCAGAGAGCCGGCGTACCCGAAGAAAGGGTCATCGAACTGCACGGCACCATGAAATGGGTTCTCTGCCTGGAATGCGGACAAAGATATCCCAGAGAGCAAATTCAGGCCCGGCTCGATGCCGGGACAAAAGTCCCGCGCTGCGATAGCTGCGGCGGCATTATGAAGCCAGCCACCGTCTCCTTCGGTCAGTCCATGCCCGAGCAGGAGACCCGTCAGGCGGAGGCGGCGGCATCAGCCTGCGACCTGTTCCTGTCCGTCGGCTCGTCGCTGGTGGTCTACCCCGCCGCCCAGATGCCCCTCATCGCCCGGGGAAACGGCGCCAGGCTGGTCATCATTAACCTCACCCCCACCCCCCATGACCGCCACGCCGACATCGTTATTAATGAAAAGACGGGCCCGGTACTATCGGCAATAGCGGAAAGGGTCAAGGCAAAATTGCGTTGAAACTGAAACTGGTTATTATCGTCCTGCTGGCAATATTTCTGCTCGGCGGCTGCGCTTCCGTCCCCGACTTCGACGACAACCTCGACGCCATCGTCAAGCCCTATCGCTTCAACTTCGTCAAGTGGGAATTTAAGGCTTTTGCCTACGAGACCAGGCAATGGCTCGGCAGCGAAGATATCGAAAGCCCGACGGATACGGTGCTGGAGTATTTCTCCCTGGTCGGGCAGAAGAGAGCTTTGGAGTGGCAGATTGCCGCCAGCGAGACGGAAGATACCGCCGCGCTCGAAGCCGACCTTAACGAGCTCGAAGAGCAGCGCGCCGCCCTGGTAAGCAGCGTGGAGCAGATAATCGCCGAACAGATAAGGGAGGTCTTAAAAGAGCAGGGCATCTTCAACCCCTGGGACGAAAGTATCGGCCTGAAAGCCACCTTCCCACCGGTCAACTTTATCATGAGCCAGCTGCCCTACCTGCTGGTCATTTCCCCCCGCGACCGGATAGAGAGCATGCGGGAGATTGCCCTGCGCGGCAACCTCACCCTCGAGGAAAGGGAGAGTATCGAAGCCGAAGCCGACGCACTGGGCGTCTCCTCGCTGGTGGTGGCGCTGGGCGGGGCGGGAGCGCTCTACCCCACCCTCGTCCTCGACAACACCAGCCTGCGCTCGACCATCAGCACCGCCGTCGAGGAGTGGCTGCACCAATACCTGTCGCTTAAGCCGCTGGGCTTTCGCTACGTGCTGGACCTGCTCGGCATCGCGCGGGACTACGAAATCGCCACCATGAACGAAACGCTGGCCGGCATTGTCAGCGATGAAATCGGCGCCCTCGTCCGCCAAAAGTACTACCCCGAATACGCCGACAGCCCTCAGGCAGAAGAAGAGCCGGAGTTCGACTTTAACCGCGAGATGAGGGAGATAAGAATCGCCGTCGACGCCTATCTGGCTGAGGGTGAAATCGAACTTGCCGAGGAGTTTATGGAAGAGAAGCGCCAATACCTGCTCTCGATGGGCTATTATATAAGGAAGCTGAACCAGGCTTACTTCGCCTTCCACGGCGCTTACGCCGACAGCCCGACCTCGGTCAGCCCCATCGGCGTCGAGCTCAAAAGGCTACGGGAAGAGAGCGCTTCGCTCAAGGAATTTCTGAATACTGTCGCCGACATGACCAGCCGGCAGGAGCTAGAGGAACTGCTCGATAGTCTTGAGTAGGGTCGGCCTCTAACCGAAGAATTTGAAGCCGAACACAGCGTAACTGGAGGTCACCCCGTCCATGATAAAGCAGGTGCACAAATTCCACAGGACGACGCAGAGCAGAATGCCGTTCAAAATCCAAAGCGCCCGCCGCTGCCGAAAATAATAGAGGAGAAAGGCCAGGGCTAAAGCTAAGCCGCCCTTGATAAACACATTGCCCCCCACCGCCGCCATTATGGGATTATATTCCACCGCCCCCGAAGATATCGCCGTCCTGGTCAAAAAAGCATCAACGACATTAAGAGTCACGAACAAGGCTGCTGGCATTCGACCTCCTCGAAGTTTTTAGGTCGCCCCCACACCTCCACCCCAAAAACAATACTAAACAATAATAAGTAGGAAGAAAGGTTGATGTCAAGATAAC
>CAZPLG010000026.1:0-13351 GCA_964587415.1 uncultured Dehalococcoidales bacterium
CCCTTTATCTTCTGAATCTCGGTGATGTCCTGGCTGACCTCGACGATGCCCAGGTAGTTGCCCGCCTTATCCTTCACCGGGAAATAGCGGATATAGACCTTTTGCCCTTTAAGGTCAATCCAGAAATCGGCGACCTTTCTCTTGCCGCTCTTCAGGTCGGCGACGACCTCGTTTACCTTATCCAGGCTCTGCTTGGGGTGGCAGTTTTGCACCTTCAGGCCGATGATGGCGGGCGTGCGGCGGAAGATGCGGTCATCGTGGCGGCTGTAGTAGCCGACGGTATCGTCTTTATCGACGAAGGTTATATCTACGGGCAGGGCGTCAAAGATAGCTTCAATGGTCTCCGTGGCCAGTTTTTCCAGCATAGCTCACCCCCAATTTTCGTTACATCTAATTATACACCGTTCTCATAAAGCCGAACTAGTGGTATAATATAGCAAACCGTTTTTCGGAGAGCCGATTTAGATGTGGGAAGCGTTCATAGATAAGGGATACTGGGTAGTAGTCGCCGTGGCTATCGGCGCCGGCATCTTTTACTTATTATGGCGCTGGTCGCCCTGGATTGCGAATAAACTGGTGCCCGAGGCACTAAAAGACCAAAAGGAAGGGCTCGAAAAGACGGTCAGACTGGCCATCGCCGTTGTCGGCGGTATTATTCTAGCCCTCGCCATAGCCGCCTTCGGCGTCACCTTATATAGTGTAGACCTCGGCTCGACCTGGGCGGCGATTGGCGACTGGTTTGTGGAGCACGGCTTTCGTATCCTGGCCATCATCCTGGTGGGCTGGTTCATCTACAAGATACTGGGCATGATAATGCCGCTTTTTGTCATGCGCTATGTCGTCGAGAAGGGCAAAAAACGGCGTTCCAAGGGCTATCTGAGGCAGCGCTCCAAAACACTGGGCAGAGTCGTCACCCAGGCTATAGGCCTATTCATCATTCTCATTGGCTTCTTCATGATTCTCTCCGAGTTGGGGATGGACATTACCCCGCTGCTGGCCAGCGCCGGCGTGGCCGGTATCGTCATCGGCCTGGCCGCCCAGGATGCGGTGCGGGATTTCATCAACGGCTTCACCATTATGATGGAAGACCACTACAACGTCGGCGATATTGTTAAGGTCTCCGATTTAACAGGCGAGGTGGAGGAGATGGGGCTGCGTCGAACCGTGCTCAGGGACCTTAAAGGGATTCTGCACGTCGTCCCCAACGGCCAAATCAGGGTCTCTTCCAACTATACCCGCTCCATATCCCGGGCTTTCTTTGAGGTCGGCGTCGCCTATAAAGAAGACCTCGACCGGGTAATGAATATCGTCAGGAAAACCTGGGAGAAAATGGCTAAAGACCCCAAGTGGAAAGATCTAATAATCTCCAAGACGCCCTGGCTGCTGCGTGTCGAGGAATTCGCCGACTCGGGCATTATTATCAGGGCCGTCGGCGACACCAGACCTATGGCACAATGGGAAGTCCTGGCGGAACTGAGGCGGAGAATCAAGCGTGTCTTCGACGAAGAAGGTATTGAAATCCCCTGGCCGCACATCAAGCTCTACATGGGCGAGGAAAAGAAGGCGGAGACACCCAAGCCACCCAAACCCCCCCAGACAACCCGACGGCGTCCCCACCCCAAGACCCCTAAGACGGGCCGGGGCGGCGAAGGAGCAGGTCACGGCGGGGAAGGTGGGGGATACTAAGGACCAGTCCTTTCCTCTTTCTAGGGTAGGATTACTTCGTCCTCCCACCTCAGAAAACTTTAAGTCCCACCCACCCCACCTGTGTCATCGAACGTTGTTGTGACCCACCCTGCCCACCCTTAGAGGGGATTCTCCCTCTAGAATTCCTTCTGAGGATACACCACCCTAACCCCGCTTTCGGGGGTTTGAAAGGGGGCTTTGCCCCCTTTCTACCTTAAAGGGCGGTGGGCGGGAAGAAAAACAGCGGGGAGGGGCTTTACCCCTTCCTTTAGTTTTTTCGCTTGTCTTCCCGCCCACTAAAAGCTATAATGGACGCTATCTAAAGAGGAGTAAATTAAATGCCGTCATACGCCTATATTGACCAGAAGTTCGTCCCCCTGGCCGAAGCCAAGCTAGGGGTTATGACCAACTTCCTGCACTACGGCACCGCCGTCTTCGAGGGCATCCGGGGCAACTGGAACAGCCAGCAGAAGCAGATTTATATCTTCCGCCTCAAGGAGCATTATGAGCGGCTGGAGAACGGCGCCAGCGTCCTCAAGATGAAACTGCCCCACAGCATCGACGAGCTTTGCCGGATAACGGTTAAGCTGGTGAAGATGTGCCGTTTTGAGGAGGATGTCTATATCCGCCCCCTGGCCTACAAGAGCTCGGAGTCGCTGGGCGTACGCCTCCACGACCTGGAGAGCGATTTCCTGGTCTTCGCCTTCCCCTGGGGGCCCTACCTGGATATGGATAAGGTCAGGTGCGGCATCTCTTCCTGGCGGCGGCCCGAATATAACGTAATTCCGCCCAGCGCCAAGATTTGCGGGCTCTATGTCAACAACGCCTTTGCCCGGACGGAGGTCACCGAGAAGGGCTTTGACGAAGCCATCATGCTCACCCCCGACGGCCATGTCTCCGAGGGCAGCGGCGAGAACCTCTTCCTGGTGACCAAGGGTAAACTGGTTACACCCGCCGTCGACAACCACATCCTGAAGGGCATTACTCGCGATACGGCCATAAAGCTGGCGAAGGATGAGCTGGGTATGGAAACCGTCGAGAGGCCGATTGAGCTCGACGAGCTCTTCAGTGCCGAGGAGTGTTTCCTCACCGGCACCGCCGCCCACATCACCCCCGTAGCCGAGATAGACCGCCGCAAGATAGGCGACGGCGAAATCGGCGGGGTAACCAAAAAGCTACAGCAACTCTACTCCGAGGTAATACGGGGCGATAATCCCAAATACCTTGACTGGTGCACGCCTGTTTATAAAAAGTAAACTACTGCCGGGACACGCCCTTCTTGGGGGCGCTCTCCCCCTGCAGCGACTTGAGCAGGCAGATTACCTGGCAGCTTTCTTCCAGCGTGGTGGTGTAGTTATGGGCTTCTTCCAGGAGCTGGCCGATGGCGAAGGTGCCGTGGCCGTGAACCATGACCACCCTGCTTTGTTTTAGCGCCTGAGCGATCTCATCACCCAAGCTCCCGGGTTTGACCTTCGTGTTCCAGCCCAGCACCGGCACCTGCTCCATTATGGACTGTCCTTCGGTATCGATGGGCACAATCTCGGTCTCGGTCAGCGACAGAGCGACGGCGTGGGGGGGGTGGGCGTGAACGATAGCCACTGCCGGGGTTTCCCGATAGATGGCGCGGTGGACAGCCAGTTCCACCGACGCCAGCGGGGTGTTGCGGTCGTTTTTGGTCAGTCCGGTTTCAATGAGGTCGTTCTCATCCAGACAGCCCAGCCGGCTGCCGCGGCGGGTAATAATAATGCGCTCCCCCAGCCTGATGCTCAGGTTTCCGCTGTGGGAGGAAACCAGCCCTTTGGTGAAGAGGTCGTGGCCCACCGTCTGAAACTGGGATAGAATCATGCTTCCTCTCTACGTCGTCTTCGGAGCATAAACCTCTTTAGCCCTCTGAGTCAAGTTTTTCCGGGGCCTTTTCTTTTTTAGCTTTCTCGGGCTTGGCCTTAGTCGCTTTGGCTTTTGGCTTGGCCGCTTTCGGTTTAGCCTTGGTCGCCTTCGGTTTTGCCTTGGCCTTGGCTTCCGCCGTCTTGGACTTAGCCTTGGGTTTCGCTTTCGGTTTGGGTTTAGCTGCCTTGGGCTTGGCCTTAGCCGCTTTGGGCTTGGTTACGGCCGGAGTCGGCGCCTGCGCCTGTATCTGGTTGAACTTCTTCATCAGGCGCGACTTGCGGCGGGCGGCGTTATTGGCGTGGATAATCCCCTTCTCGGCGGCTTTATCCAGAGAGGTAATAGCCACCGCCACCGCCTCCTGGGCGGCATTCACATCGCCCATGAAGATAAGCCTCTCCGCCTTGGTGACGTTGGTCTTGCACATAGTGCGCACCGACTTGTTGCGCAGCCGCTTTCTTTCCGTTACCCGTACCCTTTTTTCCGCTGATTTGATGTTTGGCAATCTCTTCCTCCTTGAGCTCTAGGTTTTTGGCTTGGTGGTGGCTTCGTCGCCGATGCGGGAAACGCCGATCACCCCTCGAATTCCATCGATTTTAGCCATGAGTCGACTTAACTGGGCCAGGTCCCTGGCCTGCAGGCTAAAGTTTTGCGCCACCTTGTTGCCGTCCTGGGGGGTCACCGTCATCGAGGTAATGTTTAACCCCTCCTCGGCCACGATGGTGGTTATATCCCGGATGAGCCCCACCCGGTCCCAGGATTCGACCATGATGTTGACCTGGAAGAGGGCATCGGTCGGCTCCCACTCCACGGCGATAAGCCGTTCCTTCTCATCCTCGTGGACTATATTGTAGCAGTCTTTGCGGTGAATAGTCACCCCCCGGCTGCGGGTGACGTAGCCGATGATCCTATCGCCGGGCACCGGATGGCAGCAGCGGGCGAGATGGGTGACCAGGTTCCCCACCCCCAGCACCTTTATCGCCGACTGGGGGGGCTTGGGCGGGGCGGCTTCGGGCTTGGCCGCCGGCGGGGGCTGCTCGGCGGAGAGTTTGAGGGCAATCTGGTGGGTGGAAACGCCGCCGTAGCCGATAGCCGCCAGAAAGTCGTCGAGGCTGTCGTACTTGAACATCTTGGCCAGTGCCTCGCGCTCGGTGGGCCTTATGCCCAGGTGGCGCATCTCCTTGTCCAGCATCTCCCGGCCGCGCTCGATGTTCTCCGCCCGCTCCTGGCGGCTGAACCACTGGCGTATCTTGGTGCGGGCGTGGGAGGTCTTGGTATAGTTGAGGTGGGGGTTGAGCCAGTCGCGGCTGGGGCCCTTGGCCCCCTTGGAGGCGACAATATCGACGACGTCGCCGTTGCCGAGCTGGTAGTTGAGGGGCACCAGCTTGCCGTTGACCTTGGCCCCGATGCAGCGGTTGCCCAGCTCGGTGTGGACGCGGTAGGCAAAGTCAAGCGGGGTCGCCCCCTTGGGCAGGTCTATTATCTCCCCCTTGGGGGTATAGACGAAGACCTGGTCGATAAAGATGTCGGTCTTGACCGATTCCAGAAACTCCTCGGCACCACTGAGCTCGCGGTGCCAGTCGACAAGCTGGCGCAGCCAGGATATCTTCTCCTCGAAGTGGAGGTCTTTTTCCTCGCCCTCTTTATAGCGCCAGTGGGCGGCCACGCCGTATTCGGCGACATGGTGCATCTCGCGGGTGCGAATCTGCACCTCCAGGGGCATGTTGCCCAGCGACATCACCGCCGTATGCAGCGCCTGGTAGCCGTTGGGCTTGGGGTTGGCGATAAAGTCGTCGAACTGACCGGACAGGGGGCGCCAGAGGCTGTGGATGACGCCGAGGACGTTGTAACAGTCGGCTACCGTGCCCACCAGTATACGCAGGGCGAGCAGGTCGTAGATATCGTCGAAGTCCTTGCCCAGCTTGGCGTATCTTTCCATCTTCTGGTAGATGCTGTAGATATGCTTGGGGCGGCCCGATATCTCGGCGCGCAGCCCCACCTTCTTTAGCTCTTTTTCCAGGACCTTGATGATGCGGGCGATGTATTCCTCGCGCTGGCCGCGTCGGGCGGCAATGAGCTTGGCTACATGGCGGTACTTCTCCGGCTCCAGGTAGCGGAAGGACAGGTCCTCCAGGTTCCATTTCAATCCCCATATCCCCAGGCGGTGGGCGAGGGGGGTATAGATTTCCAGCGTTTCCTGGGCAATGCTGCGCTGCATCTCCGGCGTCAGCGCCTTTAGCGTGCGCATATTGTGCAGGCGGTCGGCCAGCTTGATAAAGACCACCCGCAGGTCTTCCGCCATCGCCACCAGCATTTTTCTAAGGCTTTCGGCATGCGAGGCCCGGTTGGCGGTGCGGGGGGCATGCAGGGAGAGCTTGCCCAGCTTGGTGGTACCGTCGACCAGTTTGGCGACCTCGGGGCCGAAGCGGGTTTTAATCTCGTCGAGGGATACGTCGCAGTTTTCGGGGACGTCGTGGAGCAGCGCCGCCGCCAGTGTGCTGGCGTCGAACTGCTGGTCGGCCAGGATAAGCGCCACCTGCAGTGGGTGCTCGATATAGGCGTCGCCCGACTTGCGCACCTGCCCTTCGTGCGCCTTGGCAGCGAAGGCATAGGCGTCTTCCACCAGGGGCAGCTTCTCCGGCGGCAGGTATTTTTTCGCCTTCTCTATAAGATCGGCCAGACTCATGGTTAAAGTATAGCGCAAGGGGACGAGGGGTGCAAAAAAGAGGAGGGAAATAAAGGGGACACTACGCATCCCCACATTATCTGGCGTGCGTTTGATGCCCCACCCCACCTTGTTAGCGTAGGTGGAAATTTCCCACCCAATACCCACCCTATAGAGGTTAGACCTCTATAAACTCCTTATTGGGGGGTACGCCCCCACTCCGCCTCCCCCTTTGATAAAGAGGGATTAAGAGGGATTTCCTCTTGTTGGGGTGTTTAAGAGGGGGCTTTGCCCCCTCTTTACCTTAAAGGGCGGTGGGCGGGAATAGATATAATCGGGGTGGGGAGAGCGTAACCCGGAAGGAATTCTAGAGGGAGAATCCCCTCTAAGGGTGGGCAGGGTGGGACAATGACACCTCCGCTAAACAAGGCGGGGCGGGGAAGGAGACTGGATTCCTGTCTTCACAGGAATGACAAAGGGGTGGGGCAGACAACGCTCCCTTTACAACCTAAAGTTAATACTGTATTCTACCCTTGAGAAAATGTTGTATCAGGCACCGCGCGGGACCTCGGATATCCTGCCCGATGAGCAAGCCTACTGGCGCTTCATCGAGCGGAAGGTAGAGATAAGCGCCCAGCTCTTCGGCTACGAGCGCATCGACACCCCCGCCTTCGAGGATACCAAGCTCTTTACCCGCAGCGTCGGCGAGGACACCGACATCGTCACCAAGGAGATGTACACCTTTGAAGACCGCGGGGGCAGCTCGCTAACGCTGAGACCCGAAGGCACGGCCTCGGTCGGCCGCGCCTACCTGGAGCACGGCCTGCACAACCAGCCCCAGCCGGTGAAGCTCTATTACATCGCCTCTATCTTCAGGTACGAGAGGCCCCAGGCGGGCCGTTTCCGCCAGCACTACCAGTTCGGCTACGAGGCTATCGGCGACGGCGACCCCGCCCTCGACGGCGAGGTCATCGACATGGCCTGGCGGTTTTTCGCCGACATGCGCTTAAGCCGGCTGACGCTGCAGCTGAACAGCATCGGCTGCAAAAAGTGCCGCCCCAACTACGTTGAGGAGTTAAAGAGCTACTACGTGGGGCACGCCCTGGAGCTCTGCCCCGAGTGCCAGACCAGATTAAAGCGCAACCCGCTGCGGCTGCTCGACTGCAAGCAGGCCGGTTGCCAGAAGGTGGCCGACGCCGCGCCCAAGAGCGTGGACTATCTCTGTAACGAGTGCGCCGACCACTTTAATCAGCTGAAGAGATACCTGGAACTGCTTAAATTACCTTTTGCCGTCAACCACCACCTGGTGCGGGGGCTGGACTACTACACCCGCACCGTCTTCGAGATTCAGCCCGAAGGCGGCGGCGCCCAGAGCACGCTGGCCGGCGGGGGACGCTACGACGACCTCATCGAGGAGTTGGGGGGTAAGCCCACCCCGGCCATCGGCTTCGCCGCGGGCATGGAACGGCTCATCCTTAACCTTAAAGAGCAGAACGTAGCCATACCGCCTTTGCCCCAGCCCCGGGTATTTATCGCCTGCCTGGGCGATGAAGCCAAAGAGGCGGCAACAAAGCTGGCCGCCGAGCTGAGGGGGGCGGGGGTGGGGGTAATCTTAGCTATGGGGGATAAGAGCCTCAAGGCGCAGCTAAAGCAGGCTAACAAACTGGGCGTGCGCTACGCCGTGATTATCGGGGAGGAGGAGGTCAAAGCGGGCACTGTAACGCTGCGCGATATGACCAGCGCCGAGCAGAAGACTATGCCCGTTATCCAGCTATTAGAATTGCTACTTAGTAAAAAGCCCTAACTCAACCTCGCCTCTATTGCCGCCATATCAGCGTCAATCAGGTCTGCGAGCAGGGCCATTATCGCCGCCACATTAGAGACGAACCCTTCAACACTTCCCAGCGCCGAAGCGGCCTCGGCGTTATCCCACAGCTGGGAGAGCTCCTCGTTACCCACGTCATAAATAACGTTACCGAAGTTAGCCACAAAGGTCGCCAAAGCCTCCGTGGCCTCATACTCACTCATCTCGCCAGCAATGTAGTACAAAGCGTCAGCGAAATAGCCGTTAATCATGACCAAGGCTACCTGCTTCTTCTCCAGCTCGGCAACAAGGGACGCCAAGTCGGATTTGGTGGCGTCCAGCTCGGTTTCCAGCGCGTCTATATCGGTCTCCAGCTCGTCTATATCAGCTTGCAGCGTGTCCTTCTCGGCTTGCAGCGTATCCCTCTCGGCCACCACCGCCTCGTAGTCGGAGTTAGCCACGCCACAGCCCGCCATCACCAACGGAAATACCACCAGCACTAGACAGAATAGCAAAATTAATCTATTCACTTTACGCCTCCTGCCCCAAAATTACCACCGGCCGAGCCGATTGTCAACAGCTTCACTCCACAGCCAAATTGTGCTATAATTACTATATATGGCTGCCTTACAATCATCAGCAATCGCCTGCAGTTGGGTAGCCCTCTCTTCTTTTGTAAGCTACTCAGGTTTTGCCATATTCCCCGACTACCGATAACGGAGCAAAGAACGTCTATGACACAGGATAAGCCATCACGAGCCAAGCCCAAAAATAATGACTATCAGGCCAAGGACATCCAGGTCCTGGAGGGACGAGAGGCGGTGCGCCGCCGTCCCGGTATGTACATCGGCAGCACCGACCAGCGCGGGCTGCACCACCTGGTATACGAAATAACCTACAACAGCATCGACGAAGCCATGGCCGGCTTTTGTACCAACATCTGGGTTACCTTCTGCCGGGATGATACTATAAAGGTGGAGGATAACGGGCGGGGCATTCCCGTGGACATTCACCCCTCGACCAAGCTCACCGCCCTGGAGACGGTCATGACCGTCCTCCACGCCGGCGCCAAGTTCGGCGGGCATACCTACGTGGTTTCGGGCGGGCTTCACGGGGTGGGCGCCTCGGTGGTCAACGCCCTCTCTTCCTGGCTTACCGCCAGCGTCCGGCGCGACGGCAAGCAGTACCAGCAGGAATACAAGAAGGGCATACCCAGCGGGGCGGTGGAGGTGGTGGGTAAAGCCAGCAATACCGGTACCACCATTACCTTCCTCCCCGACAAGGCCATATTCGGCGAGGCGAAGTGCGATTTTAATACCGTCAGCGAGCACCTGCGCGAACTGGCTTACTTAAATAAAGGGCTGGAGATATGCATCCGCGACGAGAGGCGGGACGAGGAGAGGACATTCTACTTCGAGGGGGGCATCACCGGCTTTGTCCGCCACCTTAACCGTAACCGGGTGGTGCGCCACCGCCTACCTATCTATATTTTCAAAACCGTTAACGGCACCATCGTCGAAGCCGCCCTGCAGTATAACGACGGCTTTTCCGAGTCTTCTTTCAGCTTTGCCAACTGCGTCAATACCGTCGACGGCGGCACTCACCTCACCGGCTTTCGCTCGGCGCTGACCCGTGTCTTAAACGACTACGCCCGCAAGAACAAGTTTCTCAAGGACGATGACGCCAACCTCATCGGGGAGGATGTCAGAGAAGGGCTTACCGCCATTATCAGCGTCAAGCTGGCCGAGCCCCAGTTCGAGGGGCAGACCAAGGGCAAGCTGGGCAATCCCGAGACAAAGAGCCACGTGGAGAGCGCCGTGGGGGAGGGTTTAGCCTTACACCTCGAAGAGCACCCCGACGACGCCAAGAAAATCATCGAGAAGTGCCTGCTCGCCGCCAAGGGGCGGGAAGCCGCCCGTAAAGCCCGGGACCTAATCGTCAAGAGGGGCAGCCTGGAGACGGCCACCCTGCCCGGCAAGCTCGCCGACTGCTCGGAGAAGGAGCCGGCCCACTGCGAGCTCTATATCGTGGAGGGGCCCTCGGCGGGGGGCTCGGCTAAAGAGGGGAGGAACCGCCGCTTTCAGGCCATCCTGCCGCTGCGGGGTAAAATCCTCAACGTGGAGAAGGCGCCGCCGGACAAGATGCTCTCCCACGAAGAAATCAGGGCTATCATCACCGCGCTGGGGGCGGGCATCGACGACGAGTTCGACCTGTCACGGCTGCGCTACCACCGCGTTATACTGATGACGGACGCCGACGTCGACGGCTCTCACATCCGCACCCTGCTGCTCACCTTCTTCTTCCGCCACATGGCCGAGCTCATCAATAATGGGCACCTCTACATCGCCCAGCCGCCGCTCTACCGGATTAAGGCGGGCAAGCAACACCAGTGGGTTTATTCCGACCCGGAGAAGGAGGGAGTGCTGGCGGGACTTAAAGACAGCAAGAAGGTGGAGGTCCAACGCTATAAGGGCCTGGGCGAGATGAGCGCCGAGCAGCTCTGGGACACCACCATGAACCCCGAAACCCGCACCCTGCTCCAGGTAGAGGTGGAGGACACCGCCAAGGCCGACCACATCTTCCACGTATTGATGGGGGACGAGGTGCCGCCGCGTAAAGCCTTTATCCAGGCGCACGCCAAGAGCGTCAAGAATTTGGATATTTAGGTTTTTGCCCCGACATACAACCCGTGCTCCTTGATATACCTCTCCACCGGCTCGGGGACAAAATCGCCGATGGACTGGCCCGCCGCCACACGCTGCCTTATTTGTGAGGCGTTGATGTCTATTCTCGGCTTATCGAATAGGATAACCCTTTCCGTTATGCCCGGCAGCTCCTTTTCCAGGGAAGGGAGGTCTGGGAGGGGAAAATCGACGCGGGGGACCGCCGCCAGGCGGCACATCTCTATCAGCCGCGCTGGCTGGTGCCACCGGGGGAGCTGGCTTAGATTATCCCAGCCCAGGATAAAGAATATCTCGTCGCCTTCGCCGAGCTGGGACTGAAGCTGGGCGATAGTATCGACGGTATAGGTGGGGCCGGTGCGCTCTATCTCCATGGTGGAGAGCTTAAAGCGGGGGTTGCCGCTAATCCCCAAGCGCACCATCTCCAGCCTGTGCTGGACTGGTGAGATGGCGTTGGCGTTATTGAGCTTGAGCCAGGGCTGGCCCGCGGGCATGAACAATATACGGGGCAGGTCTAACCTGGCCACGGCCTCCTCAGCCACTTTGAGGTGCCCGATATGGATGGGGTCGAAGGTGCCCCCCAATACCCCGATATTCATAACGCTAATATCCCCCTCTATAGTTAAGGCTTAGGTTGAGGCCGGAAGATCTTCTTTCTCTTGGCCGGCTCGGGTCCGGGCGCCGACCGGAGTATCTTGGCCGTCGCCGCCATCAGCTCGGGGATGCCCTCGCCGCTGACCGCCGAGACGAAAAAGACAGGAGTGGCGATAGCGCTAAAGCTTTCTTCAAGTTCGTCCCGCCGGGCCTTGACCTGGGGCAGGTCGAGCTTATTGACCGCCACCAGCTGCGGCTTCCTCGCCAGCGCCGAGTCGAAGAGGCTGAGCTCGGTGTTCACCTGAGCCATGTCCTCTGCGGGCGAGGGCGAGCCGCCGTCGAGCAGGTGGATAAGCACCCGCGTGCGCACAATGTGGCGCAGGAAGTCGTGCCCCAGTCCCTTGCCCAGGTGAGCGCCCTCGATAAGCCCGGGAATCTCGGCCAGGACAAAGCTCTGCCGCTCGACCTCGACCATCCCCAGTACCGGCTCCAGCGTGGTAAAGGGGTAGCTGGCTATCCGGGGCTTGGCCGCCGAGACCGCCGCCAGCAGCGTCGACTTGCCCACATTAGGATAGCCGATAACGCCGACATCGGCAATAAGCTTGAGCTCTAAGATTAGGGATTGCTCCTCCCCCTCCGTCCCCTCCTCGGCGGTCTGGGGCGCCTGGTTAGCCGAGGTGGCGAAGCGGGCGTTGCCCCGTCCCCCTTTTCCCCCCCTGGCGACTACCAACGACTGGCCGGGCTGGTCCAGGTCGGCGATAAGGCTGTCGCCGCCAATCTGTGACTTGTAGCTGACCACAGTACCCACGGGCACGGTCAGGGTCAGGCTTTCCCCCTTCCGGCCGTGCTTGTCTTTGCCCCCGCCCTTCCGGCCGTTAGCCGCCTTGAAATGCCGCTTCCTCTGAAATGCCCTCAGGCTCGATGCCGACCGTTCGGCTACGACAACGACATCGCCACCGTCACCGCCGTCACCACCATCGGGGCCGCCGAAGGGGACAAATTTTTCGTGGCGGAAGCTAACGATGCCATCACCTCCGTCTCCCGCCTTAACCACTATTTCGGTGCGGTCAAACACGGCTCAGTCCTCAAAAGATTTATCAACACCTTACCCGTCTTATTAAGATTACCTCTTTAAGTAATAGATATCTATGGTTAATAACACTAATTATAATACCACTTAATAGCTGGTGGGAAGCCTTGGTTGCCGGGTTGGGCGAAAAAGGGGCGAAATTGAAGCTGGGGGGTGGGGGAGGTTTGCCCAAAACGAAGAATTTATCCACCAAAGCCATTTTTCTAACCAGGGGGTCTGTTTACCGACGGTGGATTAGCGGTGGGGAGGTGGTTATTTCGTGGGGGATATGCCCTGCTGGATGTCGAAGACCTTGCGTCTTAAGTAAGGGTCGTTATCCATTTCGGTGGCTATCTTCTGGACGGCGTGGGTGACTGTGGAGTGGTCGCGTTTGCCGAACTCCAGCCCGATCTGGGCCAGCGAGCAGCTGGTGCCTTCTTTGAGCAGGTACATGGCTAGCTGACGAGCCAGGGCGGTGGTGCGGTCGCGCTTGCGGCCCTTGAGGTCGTCGGGGGTGAGTTGGAAGCTCTGAGCCACGGCCTTTATTACCCTGTCGGGGGTGACTGGGGCGCTCTTGGGCCCCTTGCCGGCGATGTCCTCCAGCGCCCGGGCGGCCAGTTCCGGGGTGAGCAGAGCCCGGAAGAGGCGGGCGTAGGCGATGGCGCGGTGCAGAGAGCCTTCTAATTCTCTGATGTTCTGCCGGATGCGCTGGGCGATGAACTCGAGCACGTCCCGGGGCACCTCGGTCTTTTCCTGCTCGGCCTTAGCCCGCAGGATAGACAGGCGGGTTTCGAAGTCGGGGGGTTGGATGTCGGCCACCAGACCCCACTCGAAGCGGGAGCAGAGGCGGGCGCCGAGGCGGGGCATGGACTTGGGCGGGCAGTCGCTGGTCATGACAATCTGGCGGTTGGCATCGTGCAGCTCGTTGAAGGTGTGGAAGAAGCTCTCCTCGGTCTGCTCCTTGCCGC
>CAZPLG010000027.1:0-13200 GCA_964587415.1 uncultured Dehalococcoidales bacterium
ATAATTGAAAACCCGCCTTATTGCATGTCGCACCCGGTCCTTCTTTGTGTTTTTTTGAGCCTCCTGAATTTGACTGTAGTATTTTTTGTAGCTCTTTTTATGCCTCCTGTCATTATAGTAGACGATAATATCACTCCTGTCAAATTGTCAAGTGTTTTTAAGTCTCCCTGGCTCGGTTAGAGAGAGGAGAGTGGCAAAATCAGATATGAACTGAAGGCTATCTTGAAACTTGACGGCGCCTTATGCCGTTTAGTAATATTCCTTTGGCGCAGTTGGGGCTTCCCCAGGGGAGATAAGGAAAAGCGATAAAGAATGCCGAGGTGGTGGAATTGGTAGACACGCCATCTTGAGGGGGTGGTGAGCGTAAGCTCGTAGGAGTTCAAATCTCCTCCTCGGCACCAAAAGACGGGTCCCCACGAAAATTTTTGATTTTCTTGGGTGGTAATGCGGAAGTGGCTCAGCGGTAGAGCATCTCCTTGCCAAGGAGAGGGTCGTGGGTTCGAATCCCATCTTCCGCTCCAGCACAGCTAAGCCAGCTATGGCGTCGTGTCTGGCGCGGCGGCAGAGCTGGCTTTTGATAACAAATCAGTTTGAAGCGGTTTCATTGTAATCTCCTTTTCGGGTGTTTGCCGAGGGGCATGTGCTCGTCAGAGGATAACTCATATACCAGAAGATCCCCCTCAAGCTGTCCTTGAGGAAACCAGCCAAAAGGGTTGGTTTTGGCGGTGGCTTCAGCCCATATCCAACCCGGCTCACCGTATAACTCAAAGACCACATTTGCCCTCTGGTAGTCTGGCAGATAGACCACCACGCCCACATGTCTGGGGCAATCGACAATTGCTGAGCGGTAGCCCGCTCCCTGGTACATAACCGCCAGCAGAGTAGCAAACTCCTCGCAGTCAGCGTAAGCCATCCCGTCTTCTTGGATGGTACCGGCCACCTCGTCGGCGTTCTGGGCGTACTCCCCTATATCCCACTGGTCAATATCAGGCGTGTACTGTACCCTGTCTCTCACGTATTCAAATATCCTCTCTGCCCTCTGGTAACGGTCAGGATATTCTTCAGCAAATTGCTCGCCCAATTCGTAAGCGATATCAATATAATCGCCCAGGCTCTCAAAGGCGAGAGCCGGCCAGAAACTCTCCGGTGGCCAGCTTGTACCGGTGTAGTTTTCCTGCAAATAGCCATCATCACCTGAGGGGTCAGTCCGGCAAACGCGCCAGTCGTCAAAGATATCGCCGCCTTCCTTGTAGAAATCGTTGGACGGCCAAGCAAAGCAGGCAGTGACAGGCAAAGCCTGGAACAGCACAACCACAAGTAGAACCAGAAAGACCGTCAGTTTTCTCATAGTCCAACTCACAGAGGTGTCGTTAAAGCAGCATGCATTATCAGGCCAAAGAAGAGCAAATATCCGAACACATACAGTCCGACGGCGACAGGCTCCTTGTTTACGCTTCTGAATGGTATCTTGGGCGTCAGCCAGTCGAGGATATTAAACAGGGCTATCCCTACCAGCAAGCTCAGGAAGAAGCCCGCTGCCAGGAGCCCCAGCCTTATCGGGCTGAACACGGTTGTCACTGCTGAGGCGCCGATTAAAATGGGGAGTGTCGATGCCCCATGTATAACCAGTCCAATACAAATGAAGAAACCGCCTATAAACAGACCGGTTGAGATAGGGCTTTCCCCTATCTTCTGACGCTCGTGAATGTGGGGAGTGAGCATGTCAAGAATCCGGATTCCAAGCCAGAGTAAAAAGACGCTTACAAAAGCAAAGAAAGCAGTTCTTGCCAGCCACAGAAGTACAGTGACATAATAAGGACTAGTAGGTTCTATCGCTCCCAAATTGCACCTCCTAACGACTGCTTTAACACAATGTACTATCGCCACAGTGATTTGTCAATAAGCCACCCAGCCAGATGAGAGAGCTTTAGTCCCTTGACCTCCATACTACCCCATGCTATGATTTTGCTGGTTCAAGAAGGATGTTACCGAGGGGCGACGTAGCCAAGTGGTTAAGGCGGGGGTCTGCAAAACCCCTATGCACCGGTTCGAATCCGGTCGTCGCCTCCAGTTTTTTCAGCCTACTAAAGTGGCATTGACCCCATCCCCCTGACCCCCTTATATCTTGTCATATCTTTTCCCACCCACCACCCTATAGGCATCTGCGGTTATCTTTTCTCCCCCCAAAAAACCAGAGAGTTTTAGAGGCGAAGCCTTCGAGGGCGGGAGGGTGGGAAGTAAAAGATTCTTAAAAACGGTGGGGAGGGTGGGAAGAAAGACCTGCGGGGGGTAAGGCTGACAAACAACCTCCATATACTAGCTTGAACCTCTTGAACACGTTCCCCGAACCATGTAAAATAGAACCTACTATTGCCGGGGTGGCGGAATTGGCAGACGCAGCGGACTTAAAATCCGCCGGACTTAGTCCTTGTGGGTTCGAGTCCCACCCCCGGCACTAATAATAGAATCATGTTCTGGCTAATAGTATTAGCAGCTTACTTCCTCGGCTCCATCCCCACCGCCTATATTGCCGGGCGCATCATAAAGGGCGTCGACATCAGGCATATCGGCGACGGCAACATGGGGGCGGCTAACGCCTATCGCCAGCTGGGACCGCGGGTGGGGATAGCGGTGGGTGTGGCCGACGCCGCCAAGGGAGCGCTGGCGGTGCTTATCGCCCTGGCGGCAGATGCCCCCCAGCTAGTCGTCCTGCTGGCGGGAGCCGCCGCCGTCTTCGGCCACAACTGGCCCCTGTTTCTAGGCTTTCGGGGAGGTCGGGGGGAATCAACCACCATCGGGGTGCTGCTGGCAACAGTCACCGTACCCATGCTGATAGTAGCCGCGCCGGCCATACTGGCTCACTTTATCTTCCGGGATACCACCAAAGCCGCTGCCTTTATCTTCGTGCCGCTGCCCTTCGTCTGCTGGTTAACAGGGCTTTCCGGGGTGCTGATAGCCTACAGTATCGCCCTGCCCTGTCTGGTGGGCCTTACCCATTTCCTGAGGACGAGGTGGTTGGTGGCACCCCAAAGACACCGAGGCGATTAGCGCTTTCGCTTTAGCGCCGACTTTACGCCCCGCTCGATATCCTTCTCGGTGAGCCCGTATCTCTCCAGCAGCTCGGAAGGCTTACCCGACTTGGCGTAGGTGTCCTTGATGGCGATAAACTCCATGGGCACGGGCTTATTTTGCGCCACCACCTGGGCTACAATGCTGCCCAGGCCCCCGTGCTCAAGGTGCTCCTCGGCGGTAACGATAGCCCCGGTCTCGGCGGCAGCCTGAATTATGGCCGCCTCATCGATAGGCTTGAGGGTGGACATATTCAGGACGCGGCAGTAGATGCCCTCCCGTTCTAGCTCGCGGGCGGCTTCCAGAGCGGCTCTGACCATCAACCCGATGGCGATTATGGTGGCATCCCCACCCTGCCTCATGGTCACCGCCTTGCCCAGCTTGAATTGATAGTCCTCGCCGTAGACCAGCGGCAGCTTGGGACGGCAGAGCCTGATGTAAAAAGGCCCCAGGGTAGCCGCCGCCGCCTTCACCGCCTCGGTGGTCTCGATAGCGTCGGCGGGCACGATAACGGTAAAACCGGGCAGGGAACATATCAGCGAAAGGTCTTCGATAGACTGGTGCGAGGTACCGTCCTCGCCAACGCTGAGGCCGCCGTGGGTGGTCACCAGCTTAACGTTAAGCCCGGGTTGGGCTATGGACATGCGCACCTGGTCGAAACAGCGCCCGGGGACGAAAACGGCAAAGGTGCTGGCGAAGGGTATCTTCCCCGACGCCGCCATGCCCGCGGCAATGCCTATCATGTTCTGCTCGGCGATACCGCACTCGAAGAAGCGCTCGGGGAACTCGCGGGCGAAAAAGGCGGTCATCGTGGAACGGGAAAGGTCGGCGTCCAGCACCACCACGTCCTGGTTCTCCATGCCCAGATCGAGCAGGGCTTTACCGTAGGCTTCCCGTACCGAAACGCCTTCCACTTATTCCAGCTCCTTTAAGGCTAACTCCAGCTCCATGGTGTTGGGGGCAGTGCCGTGAAAATCGGGGTTGTTCTCCATAAAGCTGACGCCCTTGCCCTTCACGGTATGGGCGATGATAACCGTTGGTTGCCCCTTGACCTTTTGCGCTTCTTTAAAGGCCTCGAGAAGTCGGGGGATACTGTGCCCGTCGACCTCGATGACCTTCCAGCCGAAGGCCTGCCACTTGCCGGCGAAGGGGTCGAGGCCCATGACATCGCAGTTCCAGCCGTCAATCTGCTGGCCGTTGTTGTCCACCACCGCCGTCAGGTTGTCCACATTGTAGTGTGAGGTGGCCATAGCCGCCTCCCACACCTGCCCCTCGTTACACTCCCCATCCCCCAGCAGGACATATACCCGGTAACCCTGCTCGTCGATACGGCCGGCTAAAGCCGCGCCCAGGGCAAAGGACAAGCCCTGCCCCAGCGAGCCCGACGACATCTCCACGCCGGGGGTAATGGTGCGGTCGGTGTGCCCCTGCAATCGGCTGTCCATCTGCCGCAGGGTGGCTAGCTCCTCCACAGGGAAGTAGCCGCACTCGGCCAGGACGGCGTAGAGGAGGGGGGCGGCGTGCCCCTTGCTCAGGATGAAGCGGTCGCGGTCGGGCCACTGCGGGTCCTGGGGCTTATGGCGCATCAGCTTGAAATAGAGGGCGGTCAGAATCTCCACCGCGGAAAGGGAGCCGCCCGGGTGGCCGCTGCCCGCCTTGCCTATCATGGTGACGATGTGGCGGCGCAGCTTTTTAGCCATCGCCTCCATCTCGGCGACCGAGGCTGATAAAGAAAAAACCTCGGCTTCCGCACTGGTAGCCGAGGTTGATTTCGAGCCGCCCATCTCAGGTAAAGACTTCATCACCATCTGTGCTTTGATTATACACCAGTTTCAGGCTTAAATTCAACCGATTTAAATTGACTTTACCCTGGGGAAAGTGTTAATGTTAGTGGATATTAAAGTACGCCAGCCTGGTGGTTTAGACTTGATAACGCTGGTGTACCAGACAGGGTAGAGGAGACAGATGGAAAAGCTGAAGCTGCAAGCCAGCAAAAGAGAAGTGCTGGGTAAGAAGACAAGATTTTTGCGCCGCCAGGGCGTCACCCCCGCGCACCTTTTCGGGCACGGGCTCGATTCGCTGGCGCTGCAGTGCGATACCCCCACCCTGCAACGGACGATAGCCCGGGCGGGAATGACCCGGATTATCGCCCTCGATGTCGAAGGCGACAAAAACCCCCGCAGCGTCTTCATCCGCGAAATCCAGAAAGAGCCCCGCAGCGGCGCTCTGCTCCACGTTGACTTCTACCAGGTGAAGATGACGGAGAAGATAAAGTTTGACGTGCCCATCGTTTTGACTGGCGAAGCCCCAGCCATGAAGGAAAAGGGGCGTACCATATCCCACAGCCTCACCTCCTTAAGCGTGGAGTGCCTCCCCGACGACCTTCCGCCCCAGATTGAGGTCGACTTGAGCCTCCTTGAGGAGGTAGAGCAGGCAATCTTCGTCAGGGATATCGTCCTCGGCCCCGGGGTTACCGTTCTGGACGAAGCCGACCAGATGGTGGTCAAGGTCAGCGAGGTCAAGGAAGAGGTCGAGGAGGTAGTCGAGGCAGTGGTGGCCGAAGAAGAGTTAGAGGCAGAGGAAGGCGCCGAAGAGATCGCCGAAGAGGGCGAGGAAGCCGGGGAAAAGGCGGAAGAAGCCAAGGAAGAGTAATCTTTCACGGCTTGAAGCCCTACCGGGCGTCTGCTATAATCAGGCTGTGACTGTTGACTTTCATACCCACGTTTTTCCACCCGAGATAAAGAAGAAGCGCAGTCAGTACATTGAGCGCGACCCCTGCTTCGCTATACTCTACTCCAACCCCGAGGCTAAAATAGCCACCGCCGACGATCTCATCGCCGATATGGATAAAAGCGGGGTTAATGTCTCGGTCATTGCTAATATCGGCTGGACGACCCACGAGCTTTGCGTCGAAACCAACGACTATATCATAGATGCGGTCGCCCGCTACCCCCGGAGGCTGGTCGGCTTCTGTGCCGTCCAGCCCCAATCGACCAAAGCCGCCGTCGCCGAAATCGAGCGCTGTGCGGGGGCCGGACTAAGGGGGGTCGGCGAGATAAGGCCCGATATGCAGCTATTCGACCTCTCCGACGAGATGGTGATAGACCCCTTCGTCGAAGCGCTCAACCACCACAAGCTAATACTGCTCACCCACGCCTCGGAACCGGTAGGGCATAATTACCAGGGCAAGGGAGGCGTCACCCCCGACATACTCTACCCCTTTATCGCCGCCTACCCCCGGCTGACCATCGTCTGCGCCCATTGGGGCGGGGGGCTGCCCTTCTATAACCTGATGCCCGAGGTCAAAGAGGCGATGAAAAACGTTTACTTCGATACCGCCGCTTCCCCCTTCCTCTATACGCCCGATGTGTATAACCACGTCGTCCGGCTGGTGGGCGCCGACAAAATCCTCTTCGGCAGCGACTACCCCCTCATGCCGCAGCGCCGCTTGCTCAATGAGATTAAGGCGCTGGACCTAAATCAGGAGACCAAGGACCTGATATTATCCGGCAATGCCCGGAGGCTGCTCGGCATCAAAAACGAGTCCTAGACTATGGAACAGGTGCGCTGTTTTATCGCCATCGAGCTCCCCGACGGGGTAAAAAGGGGACTCAGAGAGCTTCAGTCCCGGCTCAAAGCGGACAGCCAGGCACCGGTGAAGTGGGTCGACCCCGACAATATTCACCTCACTTTAAAGTTTCTGGGCAACGTGGCGACGGACAGGATGGACGAAATAACCGCCGCCCTGACCCAGGCGGTGCAGGGCACAACTTATCTCTCCCTTGAAGTCAAGGAGCTGGGCGTTTTCCCCAACCCGAGGCGGGTGCAGATAGTGTGGGTGGGGGTGAGCGGGGAGGTGGAAAAGCTGGCCCGTCTCCAGCAGCGTATTGAGTCCGGGCTCAGAATGCTGGGCTTTCCCCCCGAGGGCAGGCGCTTCACCCCCCATTTGACCCTGGCCCGCCTGCGCGACCGGGCAACGCCCGAAGAACGAGCCAGGCTGGGGCAACTCATCGCCGACACCGAATTCGAGGCCGCCCCAAGCTTTATTGTAGATAGCGTCAACCTGATGAAGAGCCAGCTCACCCCGGAGGGCCCCATCTACACTCGGCTAAGCTCGGCGGCGCTGGATAAGCCCTTGCCAACAGCAAAAGCATAGTGTATACTTCATAAGATTCCATTTTGGTTGGGAGGAGGACTTCATGGAACAATCAAGTTTCCCCAAATGCCAGAAGTGTAATTCTGGAGATCTGGTGCCCCTGTCCGACTTTGGCAGTCAGGGGGCGGCCATTCATTACAAAGCGTGGGTTTGCACCAATCCCGATTGCGGTTTCAACCTTAAAATCAGGAACGGTGACGTTTATATCAACGAACCCATCATAAGCGGGACGCTTCACAACCCGCGCTCCCGCTCTTAATCCTAGCCCTTACCCCGAATTAGGCTGGTGCGGAAGGTGCTCCCTCAGTTAACCAAACTCAAGGGGATAGCACTCGACCTGTTGTTTCCACGCTGGTGCGTTGGCTGTGGAAGGGAGGGGGATTTTATCTGTTCTGCCTGCCTCAAGTCGTTACCCCGCATTACGCCCCCCCTCTGCCCCCGCTGCGGGCGGCCCCAGCTCAACGCCGTAACCTGTCCCGTCTGCGTCGGCTGGCAGGCGTCGATAGACGGCATCCGCGCCCCCTATAAATTCGGCGGCGCCGTCCGCCAGGCTATCCACGCGCTAAAGTACAACAACGTGAGGGCGATAGCATCGCTCTTGGGGCAATGGCTGGGCGATTACCTGACGGCCAATCCGCTGCCGGCAGATGTATTGGTGCCGGTGCCGCTGCACCACAAGCGCCTGCGCGAACGGGGCTACAACCAGTCCCGCCTGCTGGCTCTGGAGCTGAGTAAGCTCAGCGGCTTACCGCTGGTCGATGACTGCCTGGTGCGGGAACGCTATACCACCCCCCAGGCACGGACCTCCAGCGTGGACGAGCGGCGCAGCAATGTCGCCGACGCCTTTGCCTGCCGCGACCGCCGCCTGGAAGACAGGGCGGTCCTGCTCATCGACGACGTCGCCACCTCGGGCGCCACCCTCGACGCCTGCGCCCAGGCGCTCAAGGAAGTCGGGGCAAGCTCGGTATGGGGTCTGGTGCTCGCTAAAGAGATAAAGGAACCAGCGCCAGGAGGGTGAAACGATGGAGCTAAATATAACGGCCAAAAACATAGAACTAACCCCCACCGTGCGCCAGCTCATTGAAAGCAAGCTGGGCAAGCTGGGGCGCCACCTGCCCGATATCAGGGAATACAAGGTGGAAATATCGAGGGTGAAGACCAAGGCGACCAGGGAACTCTACGTCGTCCAGGCAACTATAGACAGCCACGGCACCCTGCTGCGGGGGGTGGAGCGGGGCGAAGACCTGCCTGCGGCGATAAACAAGGTGGCGGCGGTTATCAATCGGCAGATTGAGCGCTACAAGGGCAAGCTCTACGAGAAAGGCCGGGGCACCTCGCCTGCCAAGAGTGAAATTGAGGAAGAGCCCCCACCCGCGGGCAGGGTGGTCAAGGTCAAGCGCTTTAACGTCAAGCCAATGTCGGCCGCCGAAGCCATCGACCAGATGGAGCTCCTGGGGCACGACTTCTTCCTCTTCTTCAACGCCGACAGCGAAGAGCTCAACCTGCTCTACCGCCGCCACGACGGCGACTACGGGCTTATCGAGCCCGAGATGGGCTAAAAACCTGCTTGACAAGCGTCGGCGCTTTAACTATGATACATAGACTTTAAATTATGGCAACGCGAAAGACCGCAAAAAAGACCGCCCAGCGCAAGAACCTATACTTGGGGCTGACCATAGCCTTCTTTCTGGCTCTCATCGCCGTATTCGTCTTCGACGGCTACATGGGCATCTACGAAACCGTTAGCACAACCACCCAGGAGCGGGAAAATATCGTAGAGCCCGAATACTGGCTGCGCGACGATTACAGCTCTTCCACCTGGACCGAGGAGGGGCAAAAGATATACTTCCGCTACGAGCTGGATAACCGCCGCTTTAGCAGCTACTCGGCTGATGTCGAGGTGGCTATCTGGTTCGGCGAGTCGAAGCACAGCATTGCACTGGCGGAGACGGTGGTGGTCGGCAGTTTCGATAGCCACGAGTGGGAGTGGACGGTGGATACCGGGGTACTCCGCCCCACCGACATCCCCGAAAACTATGACTTCGAGTTCTCGGTAATCATCGAGCGGGACGGGGTCGAGCGAAGGATAATAGTGCACGTATCGTCGCTGGTGCGCAACCTTGGCTAACTGGAGACGCTTAAGATGAAGCTGGAATATATACTATTCGGTTTCGGAATTATCTTCTGCCTGGCTGGCGTCGGCTACCTGGCCGCCCAGTACGTAAAGTTCCTCTCGGAGCTGGGACAGTTAATCTCCCTGCTGCTGACGGTGGGCCTGTTCACCTGCCTGGGCAAGTATTTTGAGGGGGTAGGATGGTAAGCGCCATACTGGTCGTACTGGCTATTTTAGCCTCCCTGGGCCTTATCGCCTGGCTAATCTACCGGGCGATAAAGCACCGCACCTTCAGTGCTCATACCATCGCCTACGCGCTGGCTATCCTGGCCGGCATCTTCAGCTACGCCTTCTTCCTGAGCATGGAGCTGCCGCAGCTGGTCAAGATACTGGTCTCCATCCTGCTCGGCGCCGCTCTGATATTCCTGGCCGCCTACCTCCAGCTCCGCCGCCGACCGCGTAAGTCGTAGATTAGGGGTAAAGACCACGAGCCAACGGCTATACTACACCATTTTCAATACCGCTATGGGTTGGGTGGGCATATTGGGCTCTGATTCGGGACTGCTCGCCGCCACCCCACCCCAATCTTCCGCTAGAGAAGCCGAGCGGCGGCTGGGCGACAGGCTGAAAAACGCCACCCGTTCCGAAAAACCCTTCCGTGAGACGGTGGAGCGCCTCAGGGCTTACTTTGCCGGCCAGCGGACGGACTTCCCCGACGAGCTCGAGCTTTCCTCGGCGACTAATTTTCAGCGCCAGGTATGGCGGTTGACCAGGCTCATCCCTTATGGGGAAACCAGGAGCTACGGCTGGATAGCCAAACGATTGGGTAAAAGGGGAGCGCGGGCGGTGGGGCAGGCTCTAGCCCGAAACCGCCTGCCCGTTATCATTCCCTGCCACCGGGTGGTGACGGGCGATGGCGGGCTCGGCGGCTACAGCGGTGGGGTGGGGGTGAAAAAGTCTCTGCTCCGCCTGGAAGCCAGCCACCGCTAAGGTTATTCGATATTAACGGTAAATACCTTGGTATCGCCTACGTCGCCGCCTTCCCACGGCTGCTCATAGGTCAGGGTTACCTCGGTCTCCCCCGCCGCCAGCGCCTTGAAGCGGAAATACTCGACGCCGCCGGCGCCGGCAATATCCCCATCCGTCTCATCCGCCTCATAGGTGGGCTCGCCGCCGACCAGCTCCAGCTTAGCATCGTCGTAGCTCGCCTGCCAGCTGTAACCGGTAGTGGGGTTGGAGCCGAGGGCGATGATAAACTCCTGGCCAGCGCCGATGTCTATCTCCTGTCCCTCATCATCGTAGGTCATAACCGTCGTGCACCCCGCCACCAGCCCCAGGGTCAATACCACCACCGCCACCAGAAGCCAAACTCTTTTCATAGCGCCCTCCTTAGTGCTCATTTTTCCCATCCTATTATAACGATGGCGGCGACAAAAGGTTAGCTGCCGTTATCGCCGTTTTTTAGTCAGGTGCGCCAGTGAAGCTCGGCGGGTAACACCTTGGCGCGGTAGAGCCTCCGTTTCGCCTCGGATACCCCTTTAAGCTTAAGGTCCAAGAAGTCCCCTTCGTATTTCTCGATTAATCCCTCTACGGCGAAGCTGTAGTATCTGTTATCGCCGATAACGATGTGGTCCAGCACCCTTATCTGCATGATGCCCCCGGCAAAGACCAGGTCGCGGGTTATCTGCTCGTCGCTGGGGCTGGGCTCGGGTTTGCCCGAGGGGTGGTTATGGACGAGAATCAGCGAGACGGCGCTGTGCCTGACGGCGCTCTCCATCACCTCGCGGGGAGAGACCGCCCCCCTATCCACCGTCCCCTCGGCGATATCGGCGATGTCGATAATCTGGTTCTGGCTGTTTAAATAAATGACCTTGAAGACCTCCTTCTTTAGGTCGCGCATGGAGTGGTAGAGGTAATCGAAAATCTCACGGGCCGACTTATAGGCGGGCTTATCGACAATCTTTTGCTTGAGAAACTCGCGGGCTACCTCGGAAACCAGCTTGATGCCCAGGGCGTTGTGAGGCCCGATGCCCTCTATCTGCTGCAATTCTTGGGGCGAAGCTGAAAGCACCTCCCTTAAGCTCTTGAATCTTTTGATGGCTGCCTTCGCCTGCGGCTTACAGTCCTTGCGCGGCGAACCCAGGGTAAGCAACAGCTCGACGATTTCATAGTCGTGAAAGCCGCTCAGCCCCGACTTGATGAATTTATCCCTCAGTCGCTGGCGGTGCCCCGCCGACGTCTCTTTACCGCTCCTCGGCTCAGCCATTGCTCACCACCCTCAGCCCCTCCTCCCCCACCAGCGCCACCAGGCGCTGGTGCAATTCGGGGCAGTAGTCGGTGTATATATTGGAGAGCTTGAGGTTGACCACCCTGTCCCCGTTGACGACGCACATGTTGACCTCGTCCTCACCGGGGAAGATTCTCAGGGTATCGACCAGTTTATTCAGGCAGGCGACATCTTCGTCGATACTTTCGGTCTGCTTGATGCTTATCGTCAGGCGGCTCTTGAGCGGCGCGGGGGCTTCGGGCTTCTCGACCTCCGCCTCAGGCTGGGTCTCCGCAGAGACGGCTTCGGGCTGGTAGCGGCGCACGTTATCGCAGCTCAATTGCACGCGGTCGTTGCGCAGCCTCACCTTGCCCTCCACCAGCACTATAGAGCCCTCCTGCCAGAGCTCGCGGGTGCCGGCATAGACATCGGGCCAGGCCATAACTTCCACCATGCCGCTAAGGTCCTCCAGCATGACGCTGGCGAAGGGACGGCGGTCGCGAGTGAAAGACTGGTGCGCCGAAGCCACCATGCCCGCCACCCGGATAGTCTGCCCCACCATCTCGGCATCGATCTGCCCGCAGAGGACGGTATCCTCCGCAGCCACTTTAGCGGCAAAGGCGGCGAAGGGGTGCTCGGAGAGATAGACCCCCATCAGCTCCCGCTCCCAGTCGAGCTTTTCCTTGGTCGAGATTTCGGCCTCCTCCAGCTCCAGGCTGGGCACAGGGGTGGGCATACTCTCCCCCCAGAGGTCGAACATGGTGGACTGCCCCGTCTCCCTAAGGTGCTGCTCCCGCTGGGCTAAGGATTGTATGCGCCCGACGCTGGCAAGCAGGGCGCCGCGGTCGCCCAGGCTGTCGAAGGCGCCCGCTTTTATCAGGCTCTCCATCGCCCGGCGGTTTAGATTGCGCAGGTCGGCGCGGCGGCAGAGGTCGTCGATGGACTCGAACTCGCCCCCCTTATTGCGCTCGGCGACCAGCGGCTCCACCGCCCCCACCCCCACATTCTTGATGGCGTTCAGCCCGAAGCGTATGGCGGGGTTGCCCTCTTCGTCGGGCTCGATAGCAAAGTTGACCTGGCTGCGGTTCACGTCGGGGGGCAAAACCTCTATGCCCAGGCGGCGGCATTCGGCGACGGCGGTGCCCACTTTATCCTGCTGGTCGGCGTGGGTGACGAGAAAGGCGGTGATATACTCGGCGGGGTAGTTCGCCTTGAGATAGGCGGTCTGGTAGGCAATAAGGGCGTAGCTGAAGCTGTGCGCCTTGTTGAAGGCGTAGCCGGCGAAGGGCTCGATAAGGGCGAAAACCTCTTCGGCGACCTGGGAGGAAAAGCCCATCTCCCTGGCGCCGCTCATAAAGTTACGCTCCTCCTTCTTCATCACAGCCGCAATCTTCTTGCCCATCGCCTTGCGGAAGATATCGGCCTGCCCCAGGCTGTAGCCGGCCAGGGCCTGGACGATAAACAAAACCTGCTCCTGGTAGACGATTACCCCATAGGTCTCCTCTAATATGCTGGCCAGGGCGGGGTGGGGATAGTGGATGGGCTCCAGCCCGTGCTTGGCTTTGATAAAGGTGGGAATGTGGTCCATGGGCCCCG